>NZ_JBTNDR010000006.1:0-157058 GCF_054510895.1 Arthrobacter sp. HLT1-20
ACACCAGCCCCAGCCAAGCACGTCGGAATCAACCTGCCCAAACCAAAAACACCACAAAAACTAGCCAAGTGACTCAACACAGCTTGACAATTTTCGTGGCGCCACATACACGGCAAATGATGCGCAGGCGTCAGAGTATGGATATTGCGTGTTGATGAGGACCTGATCCGGGGGGAGCACAGTGCACGCTACATTTAATACATGGCTGAAAACACTTCCAAGCATGCAGTTGTCACCGGCGCCAGTTCCGGCATTGGCGAGGCAACCGTCCGTAAACTTCGCGCCGACGGCTGGACCGTGGTCGCGGTGGCCCGCCGCGCCGACCGCCTTGAAAAGCTGGCCCAGGAAACTGGGGCCCTGGCTTTTGCCGCGGATGTGACCAAGGACCACGACGTTGCGGCCCTCGTGGACTTCGTGGCAGCCAACGGCGGCCTGGACACCCTGATCAACATTGCCGGCGGCGCCCGCGGTGCGGACCACGTGGCCAGCGCCAAGGCAGAAGACTGGGACTGGATGTACCAGGTCAACGTGCTGGGCACCATGAAAATGGTCCAAGCCTTCCTGCCGGCCCTGCGCGCCCACGGCAACGGCACGGTCTTGAATCTGACGTCCACCGCAGCACTGTCCGCCTACGAGGGCGGTGCCGGTTACAACGCTGCCAAGTTTGCCCAGCACGCCATCACGAGTGCCTTGCGTCTGGAGGAAGTGGCCAACAACCTGCGCGTCATCGAGGTGGTGCCCGGCCTGGTGCAGACCGAGGAATTCGCCCTCAACCGTTTGGCTGGCGACGCCGAGGCCGCCAAGAAAGTGTATGAAGGCGTGGCAGCGCCGCTGACGGGCGACGACGTGGCAGATGTGGTGAGCTACGCCGTCGGGCTTCCCCACCACATCAACCTGGACCAGATTGTGGTGCGTCCTGTGGCGCAGGCCGCCAACCACAAGCTGATCCGCAGCTAGGAAACACGCCAGGCGGCCGCATCTAGTAGACTTGCCAGCAAAGCGTTGACCCGGCCATCACCGGTGAGCTTCCGGAAGAACACCCCGCGCACCAGGGGGTTAGTAGAACCGGACGGGTAAGCCCGTCACAGCAGCTAATGAGCGGCCGTCTTTGGCAACAAATGCGGTAAGCGAGGTGGTACCGCGGCGCAAGCCGTCCTTGCATCCTGAACATGAACACCCACAACCAGGATGATGTGATGACCCACTTCCCGAAGGCCTCTGCAGCCGCCGGCCTCCACGCCGAATCCAAGCACGTTCCCTCCTCCGTGAATTTCCCGAAGGTGGAAGAACTCGTCCTGAAGTACTGGGATGAGGATGGCACCTTCCAGGCCAGCATTGATGCGCGCGACGCCGGCGAAAATGGGTCCAACGAGTTCGTCTTCTATGACGGCCCTCCCTTCGCCAACGGCCTGCCGCACTACGGCCACCTGCTCACCGGCTACGCCAAGGACCTGGTGGCCCGCTACCAGACCCAGCGCGGGCGCCGCGTTGAGCGCCGCTTCGGCTGGGACACGCACGGCCTGCCCGCCGAGCTGGAAGCCATGAAGCAGCTGGGCATGACGGACAAGGCCCAGATCGAGGCCATGGGCATCGACAAGTTCAACGACGCCTGCCGCTCCTCCGTCATGAAGTACGCCGGCGAATGGCAGGAATACGTCACCCGCCAGGCCCGCTGGGTTGACTTCGACAACGACTACAAGACCCTCAATGTTGAGTACATGGAGTCCGTTCTCTGGGCGTTCAAGCAGCTCCACACCAAGGGCCTGACGTACAACGGTTACCGCGTGCTGCCCTACTGCTGGAAGGATGAGACACCCCTCTCCAACCACGAGCTGCGCATGGATGACGACGTCTACAAGGACCGCCAGGACCAGACCGTCACTGTCACCTTCCCGATCCTCGCCGGCGAATCTGCACTGTCCCAGGAGCTGGCCGGCGTCGGCGCCATCGCCTGGACCACCACGCCCTGGACCCTGCCCACCAACCAGGCCCTCGCTGTGGGGCCGAAGGTGAGCTACGCCGTCGTGCCGGCGGGTCCCAACGGGGTCGCCACGGGCGCAACGACTGAGAAGTTCCTGCTGGCGGCTGACCTAGTGGGTGCCCACGCCAAGGACCTGGGGTACGACGACGCTGCTGCCGCGACGGCCGCCGTCACCGCCACGTACGCGGGCGCCGAGCTTGAGGGCCTGAAGTACGAGCCACTGTGGGACTACTTTGCCGACGATGAAAAGTACGGCACGGCCAAGTCCTGGCAGTTCCTGCTGGCCGATTACGTCACCACCACCGACGGTACCGGTATTGTCCACCAGGCCCCTGCCTATGGTGAGGAGGATCAAAAGGTCTGCGAGCAGTACGGCATCCCCGTGGTCCTCTCCGTCGATGAGGGCGCCAACTTCCTGCCGCTCTTTGCCGAAGGCCCGCTGAGCGAGATCGCCGGCGTGCAGGTCTTTGACGCCAACAAGGCCATCACCCGCGTAGTCAAGGACGCCGGCCGCCTGGTCCGCCAGGCCAGCTACGTGCACAGCTACCCGCATTGCTGGCGCTGCCGCACACCCCTGATCTACCGCGCCATCTCCTCCTGGTACGTGGAAGTCACAGCCTTCAAGGACCGCATGGTGGAACTGAACCAGGACATCAACTGGATCCCCGGCAACGTCAAGGACGGCCAGTTCGGCAAGTGGCTGGCCAACGCCCGCGACTGGTCCATCAGCCGCAACCGGTACTGGGGTTCACCCATCCCGGTATGGCAGTCCGATGACCCCGAGTACCCGCGCACCGACGTGTACGGCTCCATCGCTGAGATGCAGGCCGACTTTGGCCGCCTGCCACTGAACAACGAGGGCGAGGTGGACCTGCACCGCCCGTTCATCGACGAGCTGACCCGGCCCAACCCGGATGACCCGCGCACGCCTGAGCAGGGACAGTCCACCATGCGCCGCGTGGAGGACGTGCTGGATGTCTGGTTCGACTCCGGCTCCATGCCGTACGGCCAGGTTCACTACCCGTTCGAGAACGAGGAATGGTTCAACACCCACAACCCGGCGGACTTCATTGTCGAGTACATTGGGCAGACCCGTGGCTGGTTCTACATGCTGCACATCCTCTCCACGGCACTCTTTGACCGGCCGGCGTTCAGGAACGTCATCAGCCACGGCATTGTGTTGGGTTCCGACGGGCAGAAAATGTCCAAGAGCCTGCGCAACTACCCGGACGTGTCCGAGGTCCTGGACCGCGACGGCTCCGACGCCATGCGCTGGTTCCTGATGGCCAGCCCCATCCTGCGCGGCGGCAACCTGGTGGTGACCGAGCAGGGCATCCGTGACGGCGTTCGCCAGGTCATCCTGCCCCTGTGGAATGTGTACAGTTTCTTCACCCTGTATGCGAACACGGCCAACGGTGGCAAGGGCTACGACGCCAAGCTCCGCTACGACGACTACTCCGATCCCATGGACCAATACCTGCTGGCCAACACCGGCGACCTAGTCCGCGAACTGACAGCCAAGCTGGACGACTACGACGTCTCCGGCGCGTGTGAATCCCTGCGCGTCTACTTCGACATGCTCACCAACTGGTATGTCCGCCGCAGCCGCACCCGCTTCTTCGATGAGAACCAGGACGCCTTCGACGCCCTCTACACGGCGCTGGAAACCGTGTGCCGCGTGGCAGCGTCCCTGCTGCCGCTGGTCACCGAGGAAATCTGGCGCGGCCTGACGGGCGGGCGTTCCGTGCACCTGACCGACTGGCCCAACGCCGACCTCTTCGTGCCCAACGCCGACCTGGTGGAGCAGATGGACCGGATCCAGCAGATCTGCTCCACCGGTTCCAGCCTGCGCAAGGCCGCCAAGCTGCGCGTCCGCCTGCCCCTGCAGGAGCTGACGGTGGTGGCCCCCAACGCCGCCCTGCTCAACGACGGCGCCAACGTGGTGGCGGACGAACTGAACATCCGCTCGGTGCGCTTTGTTGATGCTGCGGACGCCACGCCGGAGGAATTTGGCATCTCGCAGAAGCTGGTTGTCAACGCCCGCGCCGCCGGCCCGCGTCTGGGCAAGAATGTCCAGCTCGCCATCAAGGGTTCCAAGTCCGGCGACTGGTCGGTCACCGACGGTGTTGTCACAGCCGGTGGGCTTGCGCTGGAACCGTCCGAGTACACGTTGGAGACTGTAGTTTCTGACGCGGTCGACGGCGGCGCCAGTGCCGTTGCGATGCTGCCGGGCGGCGGCTTCGTGGTGCTCAACACCGAGCTGACCGACGAGCTCGAGGCCGAAGGCACAGCCCGGGACATGGTCCGCGCCATCCAGCAGGCCCGCAAGGACACCGGCCTGCAGGTCAGCGACAGGATCCGTACCATTATCAGCGCCCCGCAGGACATTGTTGACGCCCTGCACGCGAACGCCGAACTGGTCAAGACCGAGACCCTGACGCTGAAGCTTGAACTCATCCCCGGTGACGTTGAAACCACCATCACTGTTGAACGGACCGTAGCCTAATGACTGCCAATCACGACGAATTCTCTGTGGAAAGTGTCTACGCCGAACTGCTGGGCCGCGCCCCGGAGAACAAGATGGAGCCGCGGCTTGCCCCGCTGTTCCGGGCCATGGACATCCTGGGTGAACCCAACAAGGCTTTCCCCATCATCCACATCACCGGCACCAATGGAAAAACCTCCACTGCCCGCATGATCGAGGCCGGCCTGCTGGCCCACGACCTGCGCACGGGCCGTTACACCAGCCCGCACCTGACCCGCGTGACCGAGCGCATCAGCATTGATGGCGCCCCCGTCAACGATGCCACGTTCGTGCGGATCTGGGACGAGATCCGCCCCTACCTGGACATTGTTGACGCCGAACTCACAGCTGCCGGTGAGCAGCGACTGACGTACTTTGAATGCCTCACCATCCTGGCGTTCGCCATTTTTGCCGACGAACCGGTGGATGTTGCCGTGATGGAAGTTGGCTTGGGCGGCATCACCGACGCCACCAATGTGGGCGACGGACAGGTAGCCGTGATCACGCCCATCTCGCTGGACCATGTGGAGTTGCTTGGTGACACCACTGCCCTCATCGCCACGGAAAAGGCCGGCATCATCAAGGAAGGCGCGTTCCTCATCAGTGCCGCCCAGCCGGCCGATGCCGCGCAGGTCCTGCTGGACAAGGCCCGCGAGATGCACGCCGACTTCCGCTTTGAGGGCATTGAATTTGGTGTTGAAGCACGCACCATCGCCGTGGGCGGCCAAATGCTGGACCTGCAGGGCCTGGCCGGCCGTTACCCAGGCATCCTGCTCCCGCTGCACGGCGAGCACCAGGCCCAGAATGCCGCCGTCGCACTTGCAGCGTTGGAGGCATTCCTTGGCGGGGGCGAGAAGGAGTTGAGCCACGAGCTGGTTCAGGAAGGCTTCGCCGCCGTCACGTCCCCGGGGCGTCTTGAAGTCATGCGCACCTCGCCCACCATTGTGGTGGATGCGGCCCACAACCCGGCGGGCATTGCCGCCAGTGCCAAATCCCTGCAGGAATCGTTTGCGTTCAGCAAGCTGGTGGTGGTCCTGGGCGTCCTGGTTGAAAAGGATGCGGAGGAGATTCTGCGCACCATCAAGGAGTCCTATGGCGATGAGGCTGCTGAGATTTGCCTGACCCAGTCCAATTCACCGCGCGCCATTCCGGCCGCCGAACTGGCGGAGATGGCAGCGGACCTGGGCTGGCTGGATGAGGACATCCACATTGCCGAGAAGCTCGACGACGCCATTGAGTGGGCTGTTGAACGCGCCGAGTCCAACAATGACCTGGCCGGCGGGGTGCTGATCACCGGATCCATCACACTGGTGGGGGAGGCCCGCATCCTGTTGGGCCGACCCGGTGAAAAGGAAGGTGCCTAAGCCATGGCGAAGTTGACCAAGGCGCAGCGCGAGTGGAAACCCAACACACCCAAAAAACTCCGCTCCACTCGCCTGATGTTTGCCTCTGTGGTGCTCATGCTGGAGGCCTTCGTGGCCCTCTTCCTCGGCTTGGGGCTGTTCGGGCTCAAGGATAAGAACCCCATCTATCTGCTGGTGGCGGCTGTCCTGGCCGTCCTGTTCATTGCGGCCTGCGGGGTGGTCCGCAAGCCGTGGGGGCCCGCCTTCGGCTGGGCCCTGCAGCTGGCGCTCATTGCCGGCGGCTTCTGGGAGCCGTCCATGTTTGTTGTGGGTGCCCTGTTCGCAGCCGCCTGGTGGTTCGCCCTGTACGCCGGTGCCAGGATTGACCGGGAAAACGTTCAGCGGGCCAAGGCCCAGGCCCGCTGGGACAGCGAACACCCCGAAGCCGGCGGCGACGGTTCCGCGGCTGCGGCCAAGTAAACTGAATCTGAAAACGCTTTTACCTATTTTATTTGGAGTTACTGTGAGCATTGAGCGCACTCTTGTCCTGGTCAAGCCCGACGGCGTGGCACGCAACCTCTCCGGTGCCATCCTGGCCCGCGTTGAGGCCAAGGGATACGCCCTGGCAGAACTGAAGAAGGTCACTGCCACCCGTGAGCAGCTCGAGGCGCACTACGCAGAGCACGAAGGCAAGCCGTTCTACGAGCCCCTGGTTGAATTCATGCTCTCCGGTCCCGTGGTGGCCGCCATCTTTGAAGGCAACCGTGTGATCGAGGGCTTCCGCGCCGTGGCCGGCACCACCGATCCCACCACCGCAGCTCCGGGCACCATCCGTGGCGATCTGGGCCGCGACTGGGGCCTGAAGGTTCAGCAGAACCTGGTCCACGGCTCCGATTCGGTGGAGTCCGCCGAGCGCGAGATCGGCATCTGGTTCGCCTAAGGCATAGTTCGCCGGTCGAGCTTGTCGAGACCAAGGTACTTACAACGAAGGGCACCTCCCAGCTGGGAGGTGCCCTTCGTCGCAAGTACTTGAAAATCTGTGGCGCAGTTGTTGCATCAAATGGCCCGGAAAGCGCATCTACTGCGTCATAGATGGGAGGGTTAGGCGTTGGAGGGGATGATCAGGTGCATGAACCGGAAGAAGATCGAGGCAATGACGGCCACGTAGAGCAGGCCCATAATCACCCAGGCCCACTCGTTGATGAACTTGGTCAGGGCCGGTGTCGCGGGAATGACCCCGGCATTGATGTTCCGCACTGTGGTCCAGACGAAGAGGGGGATCATCATGGCCCAGACGATCATGCAGTAGGGGCACAGGACTGCCAAGGTGTAGAGGGCCGTGAACCAGAACCAGCACACCAGTGCCATGCCGGCGGTGATGCCCACCTGTAGGCAGAGCCAAAACCAGCGCTGCATGTGTGCCCCGGCGAGCAGGACCACTCCCACGGTGATGACCACGGCAAAGGCCACGACGCCGATGAAGGGGTTGGGGAAGCCCAGAATGGCGGCTTCGGGGGTCTTCATGACGTCGCTGCAGGAGATCCATGCGTTGAAGTCGCAGCTGGCGTTGGCGTTGGGATTTTTGTAGAGCTCTAAGCGTTCAAGCACCAGGGTGAACGACGCCAGCCAGGCAATGGCACCGGTGATGATCAGGAACCATCCGAACGGTTTGGCACGTACCAAGGCGGGCTTGTCGATGTCCGCCGGATCGCCGGTGGAAACTTTGGTGCTAGGCATTGTGTCCTTTTCATCGAGATGAGGTGAATGTGTCCTGATTGTAGCTTGAGTTTCTTGGCGCGCCATGGAGGAAACTGCTCCATGACAGGGCTCGTATGAGACAATGGTTTCGGCTGACTGGCGATCCACATGCGTCTTTCAGTCCAATGGCACGCCCACGGGCTGCCGGTGACGACGCTGCCAGTGTGTGCAGCCATCCACCGGACAGTTTCCGTAAACCATTGGCTTATCAGAGCTTGCGCACCCAGAAGTTGGTGCCGCCTGAGAAGTAATTAGACGACTTCCGTCGACGCCTGCGGGTGTTGGCACATCAGCCGATTTCGGCGCTCGATGTGGGTGCGCTGTTTTGGCGCGAAAGTAACGCCCACTATGAATAATGAACAGCCCACATTTGATGCCACAGAGGCAGCGGCGGTCCCCGCCAAGGCCAAGGCTCCCCGTTCGCGCCGTGCCACGGCCGCAGTGACCAGCCCGGCAGAGGTTCCTGCCGTTGAAATGGCAGCGGAGTCAGCGCCGGCCAAGAAGGCGCCGGTCCGCCGCAGCCGTGCCAAAAAGGAAGCCGCTCCCGCCGAGCAGCCAGCCGCTCTGCTCGACGCCGTTGAGCTCGACTCCGTTGAAGCAGCAGCCCCCGAGGCGGCGCCCGTCAAAAAGGCTGCCCGCCGCCGTGCAACGGCACCTGTTACTGCACCCGCTGCTGTCCAGGGTGAATTGAACATTCCCGCCGAGGAAGCCGCCGAGGCCCCCGTGGCCAAGGCGCCCGCCCGGCGGACCCGCACCACCAAGGCAGCGCCCGCCAAGGCCGCCGAAGAAGTAGTTGCAGCAGACGTGGTTGACGCGGCAGAGCCCGCGCCCGCTGCCAAGGCCCCCCGCCGCGCCACCCGGAAGGCAGCAGCCCCGGCACCTGAGCTGCTCGAGGCAATTGTGGAGCCCGCAGCTGAGCCTGCGGCACAGGAAGCAGCAGCCGAGGCCGCCCCGAAGACCACGCGGAGCCGTCGCAAGCCCGCAGTAAAGAAGGATGTCCCCGCCGAAGCCCCGGCCGAGGAGGCAGCCGCAGCGCAGCCGGCGCCCGTCGAGGCGTCCGTGGCGGAGGAAGTGGCGGAGGCCCCCGCCGCACCCGAGGCCTTGTTCATGGCCCCGAGCAGCGGCATGTCCACGCTTTTCCTGGCTCCCGACATGAGCATGGCTGTGCCTGCCGTTGTTGCCCAGGATGACAACGACGACCGCGACGACGAGCAAGACGGCAACGACGGCGAACGCCGCGGCCGGAACCGCGGCCGCAACCGCCGCACCCGCCCCGCAGAGACCGAAGCCGCCCAGTCAGAGGACGAAGCGGACGCTGAGCAGGACAATGAGGTGCCCGACGACGGCGTGACCTCACGTCGCCGTCGTCGTCGCCGCCGTGGCGATGCCGATCTGGAGCTGACGGGCGGCAGCGACGAGGACCCGCCCAACACGGTGACCCGCGTCCGCGCCCCCCGCACCCCCGCCGAGCCCAGTGCCAGCGCCTCCAACCGCGTGACGAGCCTGCGCGGCTCCACCCGTTTGGAAGCGAAGAAGCAGCGCCGCCGCGACTCCCGTGACTCCGGCCGGCGCCGCACGGTCATCACGGAAGCCGAATTCCTGGCCCGCCGCGAATCCGTGGACCGGGTCATGGTTGTTCGCCAGTCGGACGACAGGATCCAGATCGGTGTCCTGGAGGACGGCATCTTGGCCGAGCACTTTGTTTCCAAGACGCAGCAGGATTCCCTCATTGGCAACGTGTACCTGGGCAAGGTCCAGAACGTGCTGCCCAGCATGGAAGCTGCCTTCGTTGACATTGGACGCGGCCGAAACGCCGTGCTGTACGCGGGTGAAGTTGATTGGGACGCCGCCAACCTCAACGGCCAGCCGCGCCGCATTGAGAACGCACTGAAGTCCGGCGATTCCGTCCTGGTGCAGGTGTCCAAGGACCCCGTGGGCCACAAGGGCGCCCGCCTGACGAGCCAGATTTCCCTGCCCGGGCGCTACCTGGTGTTTGTGCCGGGTGGTTCCATGACAGGCATCTCCCGCAAGCTGCCCGACGTCGAACGCAACCGCCTCAAGCGCGTCCTGAAGGACCACCTGCCCGAAAATGCTGGCGTCATTGTGCGCACGGCTGCCGAAGGTGCCTCCGAGGAGGAGCTCACCAATGACATCAACAGGCTCCGCGCCCAGTGGGAAGGCATCAACGACCGCGCATCCTCCCACAAGACGCTGGCCCCTGAGATGCTCTACGGCGAGCCCGATTTGACCATCAAGGTGGTCCGCGACGTCTTCAACGAGGACTTCTCCAAGCTGGTTGTTTCCGGCGAGGACGCCTGGGACACCATTGAGGCCTATGTGACCTATGTTGCCCCGGATCTGCTGGACCGCCTGGAAAAGTGGAGCAAGAGCGAGGACATCTTTGCCGCGCACAGGATCGACGAGCAAATCTCCAAGGCACTGGAACGCAAGGTCTTCCTGCCGTCGGGCGGTTCGCTGGTCATTGACCGCACCGAAGCCATGACTGTGGTTGACGTCAACACGGGCAAGTTCACCGGCTCCGGCGGCAACCTGGAAGAAACGGTCACCAAGAATAACCTGGAAGCTGCCGAAGAAGTGGTGCGCCAGCTGCGCCTGCGCGACATCGGCGGCATCATTGTCATTGACTTTATCGACATGGTGCTCGAATCCAACCGGGACTTGGTGCTACGCCGCCTGGTTGAGTGCCTGGGCCGTGACAGGACCAAGCATCAGGTTGCTGAAGTGACCAGCCTGGGCCTGGTGCAGATGACGCGCAAGCGCATGGGCACGGGCCTGCTGGAGGTCTTCGGCGAGCAGTGCGGCACCTGCCTGGGCCGCGGCATGGTCACGCATGAGATCCCGGTTGAGCACCGCCGCGTGCACACAGTTGCTGTGGAGTCCCCGCAGGCCCATGCGGCCAAGGTGGCGGCGGACCAGCGCGACGGCGACCGCACGGCCAACAGGTCCACGCGCAGCGAACGCAAGCGCAACCGCAACCGTTCCAAGCCCGAGTCGGAGCAGGCTGAGCACGCCCCGGTGGAGGCCCACCACGAGGAACCCACCGACGCCCAGAAGGCCCAAAAGGCCCATGAGGCCCGCGCTGCCTTGGCGAACATTGCCGCAGCCGCTGCAGCGTCGCACCATGAGCACGATGCTCCCGCAGCTCCCGTTGCTGAGCAGCGGGTGCAGCAAGACAATGATGCGTCCGACGCCGCAACACTCACCCTGGGCGGGGAAGCCATTGAGCTGCCCCGCGGCCACCGCAGCGAAAGCTCCGGATTCGCCGAGACCAGCAATGCCGACCAGGCTGCGGCCTTGGCCGGGCTGACTCAGGCGCTGGACCAGCTGGCCAGCCCGGGACAGGAGCAGTCGGCGCCGGACACCGCCGAGGCAGGCGGCAACAACCGCTCACGCTCACGCCGTGGACGCCGCAACCGCAGCGCCCGCAGCGCGCAGGGTGGGGCGGACATGGCAGTGGAAACCGGTGAGTCGCAGGCGCCCGCACAGGGTTCGGTGCAGCACAGCAGTGCTGCCGTGGACCTTCCGGTTGCTGCCAAGCCGGCCAGGAATTCCGAGCCGATCATCTTAGGTGTTGGAGTTCCCGCCTCGGAGCTGTAACCCTCATCAACTGACCCGCAGAAAACGCCGAAAAATCGCTCCTTGAGCCTGTTTTTCGCCGTTTATTGCGGGTCAGTTTCGTTTAAGCGGCAAGGCGGGGTTTAGGGTGGGGAGCGACACGGGGTGCCTGGACAAGAGGTCCGGCTGAGAAAAGACCCGTTGAACCTGCCCGGCTAGCACCGGCGAAGGGATGTCCATGGAAACCTTGCTTTCTGCCCCGCCATTTTTGGCTTCACCCACCCCGGACGCCAGGCCCGGCTCCCGGCAACCACTGGGCGTCAGGCACCCGCGCGTGCTCAGCATTGCCGGCTCAGACCCCTCAGGGGGTGCCGGCATCCAGGCGGACATCAAGGCCATCAGCGCCCACGGCGGCTACGCCATGGCGGCACTGACAGCCTTGACGGCCCAGAACACGCGCGGTGTGGGCAGCGTCCATGTGCCGCCGGTTGCTTTCCTGGTAGAACAGCTGGACGCCATTTCTGCCGACATTGTGATTGATGCCGTGAAGATCGGGATGCTCGGCACTGCCGAGGTCATGGCGGCCGTGGGCGCCTGGCTGGCCAGGACGCGGCCAGCCGTGGTGGTTCTGGATCCGGTCATGGTGGCCACCAGTGGCGATGCTCTCATGGCCCCGGCGGCCCGCCAGGCCCTGTTGGACTTGCTGGAAAGTACCCACCTGGTCACGCCCAACATTGTTGAATTGGCGGTTTTGTTGGGGCAGCCGGAGGCCAAGAACTTCAACGAAGCCCTGGCACAGGGCCGCCAACTGGCGGCTGCCTACAGTGTGGCCGTTCTAGTCAAGGGCGGGCACCTGCCGGGGGAGGAGTGCCTGGACGCACTCGTGCAAGGTGACGGCACCGTTGAAGTGTTCACGGCACCGCGAGTGGATACCACCAACACTCACGGCACAGGCTGTTCGCTTTCTGCCGCCGTGGCCACCCTACAGGCGCGGACGGGGGACTGGGCAGCCAGTGTGCGCCACGCCAAAGCCTGGCTAAGTGGCGCCCTGGAAACCGCCAACGAGTTGGCGGTGGGTGCCGGGGCGGGCCCCATTAACCACTTCCATGCCTTGTGGGACAGTGCGGCGCCGAGCCTGGATGCGTTCAGTCGGCAGCTCTGGCACGAATGCCAGGAGCAGCGAGAAGCCATTTTTGGCCTCGACTTCATCAAGGAGCTCGCCGCCGGCACCTTGCACCATGACCACTTTGCCTACTACCTTGCCCAGGACGCGCTGTACCTGAGCACCTATTCGCGTGTCCTTGCCCGGGCCAGCGCCCTGGCGCCCACCGAGGCGGAACAAAAGTTCTGGGCTGGCGGAGCGCAGAACTGCCTGGACGTTGAACTGGCCTTGCACCGCGACTGGCTCAGCCAGTACCCCACGGAGCTGCGTCAGGGCCCCGTCACCAAGCACTATGTTGACCATCTTCAAGGGGTGGCCTTCTCGGGCAGCTACGGCGAAGTGGTGGCAGCCGTGCTGCCCTGCTACTGGCTGTACGCAGAAGTTGGCCGGGTACTGCACCAGGACTACGTGTCCTTCCCGGGCAAGCACCCCTACGGGAGCTGGTTGGAGACCTATGCCGACGAAGCCTTTGCCGAGGCCACGGAAACTGCCTTAGCCATCATGGACGCAGCTGCGCGGCGCGGCTCGGCGCAGGAACGCGAAGGCATGCGGGCCGCTTTTGCCCACTCGGCCCAGTATGAGGTGGACTTTTTTGCCGCCCCACACAGCATCCTAGGTAGCACCGTGGACAGTTCAGCCCGCAAATCCGCGCCAATGGGGGCCTTGGGTGATTAACACCACCAGCTCTGGGGCACAATCGCGGCGAGTCTTGGGGCAAAATGGCAAAATCTCGCCACATCCACGCTAAAGTTGGTGAGTACGGTTTCCCGCTCCTCTATGGCAGGCGAACAAATTTAGCTTTGTTCTTTCGTCCACCAGAAATGCGGGTAATCAGTGTCATTTGCGCCCGGAGACAGAGTTAGCGTATTCTTGATCTTCGGTGCTTACGCCAACACCTAGGGCAACCACTCCATGGCAGAACTCCATTGAGGTCCACGGCGTTGAGGCACGTAGTATGCACCCCGTGCCCGTTCTATTCTGAACAGCGGGCGCATACGGTTGGTAGATGTCAATCATGATTCCTACCGGCACAAAAACTTTGTAATAAACGTCGAGAGAAGTGAGTTCCCCAGTGGTGTACGCGATTGTCCGCGCAGGCGGCCGTCAAGAAAAGGTTTCCGTCGGAGACCACGTGACCATGAACCGCGTCCCCGGTGGAGTTGGCAGCACGCTTGAGCTGCCCGCTTTGCTCTTGGTTGATGGTGACAAGCTCACCACAGCCGCGAAGGACCTGGCTAATGTGAAGGTTACGGCTGAGAAGTTGGAGGATCTTCGTGGACCGAAGATCGTCATCCAGAAGTTCAAGAACAAGACCGGCTACAAGAAGCGCCAGGGTCACCGTCAGGAACTGTCCAAGGTCAAGATCACTTCAATCGCTTAATCAAGCGCTTTTGAAGTTCGATCCACTTTAGAATCTTTTAGTAAAAAGGCAGGCATTTTCAAATGGCACATAAAAAGGGTGCGAGTTCCTCTCGCAACGGTCGTGACTCCAACGCTCAGTACCTGGGCGTAAAGCGCTTCGGCGGTCAGGTTGTCAAGGCAGGCGAAATCATCGTTCGCCAGCGCGGCACACATTTCCACCCCGGTGAGGGTGTTGGTCGTGGCAAGGATGACACGCTGTTCGCATTGGATGCAGGCGCCGTCGAGTTCGGCACACGTCGTGGACGTCGTGTTGTGAACATCGTCGCTGCGGTCTAATACCAAAGCTTTTCCAGTGGAGCGGGCCGCATGGCTCGCTCCACTGGCTTTTAACACAGCTACACTTTTCGGCCGGTATCAGGCCCTAGTCCAGCATCGGACTATAATTGGTGCGCACAAACCAAGTTCTATTCAAGGAGATTTCAGTGGCCAGCTTTGTTGACCGGGTTGTTTTGCACGTATCCGGCGGGACTGGCGGCCACGGCTGCGTCTCAGTTCACAGTGAAAAATTCAAACCGTTGGGCGGGCCCGACGGCGGCAAGGGCGGCGATGGCGGTAGTGTCACCTTCCGTGTCAGCGACCAGACCACCACCTTGCTTGACTTCCACCATGCCCCCCACCGTCGCGGCGGCAACGGCCAGCCCGGCATGGGAGACTGGCGCGACGGCAAGGACGGCAATTCGCTGATCCTTGAAGTTCCCGATGGCACTGTCATCAAGGACAAGGAGGGCAATGTCCTCGCCGACCTCGTTGGCATCGGCACGGAGTACGTCGCTGCCGCGGGTGGCCTGGGCGGGCTCGGCAACAATGCCCTTTCCTCACTCAAACGCAAGGCCCCGGGCTTCGCCCTGTTGGGTATTGCAGGCTCAGAGGCCGACATTGTCCTTGAGCTGAAATCCATTGCCGACATCGCGTTGGTGGGTTTCCCGTCCGCCGGCAAGTCCAGCCTCATCGCTGCCATGTCTGCGGCCCGGCCCAAGATTGCCGACTACCCTTTCACCACCCTGATCCCCAACCTGGGCGTTGTCCAGGCTGGCGAGGTCCGCTTCACCATGGCCGACGTGCCCGGCCTCATCGAAGGCGCCAGCGAAGGCAAGGGCCTGGGCCACAACTTCCTGCGCCACGTGGAGCGTTGCGCCGCGATTGTGCACGTCCTTGACTGTGCAGCACTCGAGGCCGACCGCGATCCCATCAGCGACCTGGCCGTTATTGAGCGCGAACTCGACCAGTACGACGTCGACATGAGCTTCGCAGGAACCGACGGCGACGTGGTTCCCCTCAACGCCCGTCCCCGCCTGATTGCCCTGAACAAGGTTGACTCCCCGGACGGCCGGGACATGGCCGGTTTCGTCAAGGCTGACTTGGAAGCCCGCGGCTACCGTGTGTTCGAAGTCTCCGCGGCAAGCCATGAGGGCCTGAAGCAGCTTGGCTTCGCGATGGCAGAGATTGTCACGGCAGCACGCAAGACCCTCGCCGATGCTCCCGTCAAGGTCACCCCGGTGATTCTGCGCCCCCGCGCCGTCAACGAAACATCCTTCACCATTCGCCGTGAGGAGCGCAACCTGTCCCCGCTGTTCCGTGTTCGCGGTGAAAAGCCCGAGCGTTGGGTTGAGCAGACCGATTTCCAGAACGAGGAAGCCATCGGCTACCTGGCAGACCGGCTGGCGAAGGCCGGCGTCGAGAAGGAACTCTTCAGGATCGGTGCCACACCCGGGGACACCGTCGTCATTGGTGGCGAGCATGGCATGATCTTCGACTGGGAGCCCACCATGATGGGTGGCGCCGAGCACCTGGCCGCCCCGCGCGGCACCGACCTGCGCCTGCTGGATCTTGGTGACCGCCCCACCCGTGCACAAAAGCGTGAGGAACAGCAGGACCGCCGCGACGCGAAGGCTGCCGCCCGTGCCGAGCTGGAAGCCGAGCGCAAGGCAGGCATCTGGACCGAGACAAGCACCCGCAAGGCCGCCGAGGCCCGCGTCATTGCAGCGGACATTGCTGCAGAAGGCGGCTCCGACAGCACGGGTGCAGCGCAGAACTAATGGGAGATAAGGGGCAGGATCAGGTGACCTCGCTGAGCTCGCGGCAAGAGATTGCCACCGCGGCGCGCATAGTTGTCAAGGTCGGTTCGTCATCACTGACATCAGTGGCGGGCGGCATCTCTGAAGATGCCCTCACCCAACTGGTGGCCGTGCTGGCGGAGCGCCGATTGGCTGGCACGGAGATCATCCTGGTCTCCTCCGGTGCCATCTCTGCGGGCTTGTTGCCGCTGGGCCTGAGCCGCCGCCCCAAGGATCTTGCCACCCAGCAAGCCGCAGCCAGTGTGGGCCAGGGCCTGCTCATGGCGCATTACAACCGTGCCTTCACCTCCCACGGTGTCACGGCCTCGCAGGTCCTGCTCACGGCGGAGGACCTGACGCGGCGCCACCAATACGTCAACGCGCACCGTGCCCTGGAACGGTTGCTGCTGCTGGGTGTTGTCCCCATTGTCAATGAAAACGACACGGTGGCCACGCATGAGATCCGATTTGGTGACAACGACAGGCTGGCCGCCCTGGTAGCCCACCTGGTCAAGGCCGACGCCCTGGTGCTGCTCTCCGATGTGGACTCGCTCTACGACGGTCCGCCGTCCCAGGGAGCAAAGCGGATCAGCGAGATTGCCTCACCCGAAGACCTTGAGGGCATTGTCATTGGCAGCGCCGGCAAGGCAGGCGTCGGCACCGGTGGCATGGCCACCAAGGTGCAGGCTGCCCTGATCGCGGCCGAGACAGGAATCCCCGCACTCGTCACCTCCACCGGCCAGGCGGCTGCCGCCCTGGCGGGAGAAGATGTGGGCACCTGGTTTGGCATTAACGGCAACAAGCGACCCGTGCGCATGCTGTGGCTGGCGCACCTGGCCGACATTCGCGGCCGTTTGGTCCTGGACGACGGCGCCGTCAGGGCTGTGGGGGAGCGGCACAAATCGCTGCTCCCGGCCGGCATTACGGCCGTCAGCGGTGATTTCGACGCCGGGGATGCTGTGGAAATCAGCGATGCCGCAGGGAAGGTGTTCGCCCATGGCCTGGTCAACTACCGGCATTCGGACCTGCCCCAAATGTTGGGCCGCTCCACCAAGGAGCTGGCCAAGGAGCTGGGCCGGGAGTTTGAACGCGAAGTGGTCCACGTCGATGACCTGGTGCTGCTGAACGGTTAGCTCACAGCGCGATCTGCGCCCGTGCCATAGACTTGTGGCATGACCGAGCAGATTGTTGAAC
Source organism: Arthrobacter sp. HLT1-20 (assembly GCF_054510895.1). Taxonomy (NCBI): domain Bacteria; kingdom Bacillati; phylum Actinomycetota; class Actinomycetes; order Micrococcales; family Micrococcaceae; genus Arthrobacter; species Arthrobacter sp. HLT1-20. Next base: position 17,015 of record NZ_JBTNDR010000006.1, read on the forward strand.
AAAATATTGCCGCCGAAGTTCGGGCCATCACCGACCGCGCCCGCAGGGCAGCGCGTCGCATGGCCGGAGCCAACCGGGCCTGGAAAGACAAGGGGCTGCGCGCGATTGCCAAGGCCCTGTTGGAAAACCAGGACAGGATCTTGGCCGCCAACGCCAAAGACCTGGCGGCAGGCAGGGAAAACGGCACCTCCGTGCCCATGCTCGACAGGCTCACACTGACCAAGCCGCGGGTCCAGGGCCTGGCCGACGCGCTGGAGAACCTCGCCACCCTGCCCGACCCCGTGGGCAATGTGGTGCGCGGCCAGACCCTTCCCAACGGCCTGCGCATGCGCCAGATCAACGTGCCCATGGGTGTGGTTGCCGCCATTTATGAGGCACGCCCCAACGTCACAGTGGACATTGCCGGACTGGCCCTCAAGAGCGGCAATGCGGTGATCCTGCGCGGCGGAACCGCCGCCGCACACACCAACCAGGCGCTACTGGGCATTCTCCGCGAGGCCCTGGAAACCGTGGGCCTGCCCGCCGACGCCGTGCAGTCCGTTGACCAGTTTGGCCGCGAAGGCGCCAACCTGATCATGAAGGCCCGCGGCGCCGTTGATGTGCTGATTCCCCGTGGCGGCCGCGAACTCATCCAAACTGTGGTCAACAACTCATCGGTGCCCGTCATTGAGACGGGTGAAGGCAACGTGCACATCTTCATTGACGCCAGCGCCAAGGAAGAGATGAGCGTGAACATCTTGCTGAACGCCAAAACCCAGCGCCCCAGTGTCTGCAATACCGTGGAGACGCTTTTGGTCCACAAGGACGCCACGGTGCTTGCCGCGGTGCTGAAGGCACTAAGCAAGGCAGGCGTCCGCCTGCACGTGGATGAGCGGGTGCAGGCTGTGCTGCCCGCAGGTGTCACAGCAACGCCGGCCACCGATGAGGACTGGGCCACCGAATACATGGACCTGGACCTGGCCGTCAAGATGGTTGACTCCCTGCCCGAGGCCATCAAGCACATCCGCACCTGGAGCACGGGCCACACCGAGGCGATTCTGACCAACGATCTTTCCAACGCGGAGATTTTTGTGGCCGAGGTAGATTCGGCGGCCGTCATTGTCAACGCAAGCACCCGATTTACCGACGGCGGGGAGCTGGGCCTGGGCGCCGAGGTGGGCATTTCCACGCAGAAACTGCATGCCCGCGGGCCCATGGGCCTGACCGAGCTGACAACCACCAAATGGATTGTCCAGGGCGAGGGCCAAGTCCGGGGGTAACGTTGCCCGTCACGTGGGACCCTCGAGGATGTGGCCGCCACCAGGCCCTTCCTGACGGGCCGGTGTGCCACTGCGGGCAGATACCACGTACCATTAGAAGGAATTCAAGCCAATAATGGTCCGGAACCGGTGAATAGCTCACCCCGGCCACGCACCCTAGGGGAGAAATAATGCTGACCCAGCTTGCCGGCGTCGTACTAGCCGCTGCAGAGGAACACCATGAGGAACTGGCACCGCTGATCGCGCCGCCGTTTGTGATTGGTGGCATCATGCTCGCGGCCCTGCTGCTGCTCATGTTCGTTTGCGTGTCCTTCATGAACCTGGGCAACCGCCACGCAGCTGTTGAGACAACTGACGATCCCCACCGCCAGCACACCAACAAGCACCCGCTCGGCGACGGTCCGGCGTCCTCCAATCACTAAGGAAACGCGCCGGGTGCCGTCACTTGACGGCACCCGGGATCGTCTCCGTATTGGAGTCATGGGTGGAACATTCGATCCGATCCACCATGGTCACCTTGTTGCAGCCAGTGAGGTTGCGAGCGTTTTTGAACTTGATGAAGTCATTTTCGTCCCCACGGGCGAGCCCTGGCAAAAGGTAAAAGGCGAGGTCAGTGCTGCCGAGCACCGCTACCTGATGACAGTTATTGCCACAGCGGCGAATCCGCAGTTCACCGTGAGCCGGGTGGACATTGACCGCCCGGGACCCACGTTCACGATCGACACCCTGCGTGATTTGCGGCGCATGCGCCCGGATGCTGACTTGTTCTTCATCACAGGTGCCGATGCCATGGCCCAGATCATGTCGTGGAAAGACAGTGACGAATTGTGGAGCCTGGCCCATTTTGTGGGTGTGACACGCCCCGGCCATGTGCTCGATAACAGGGGCCGCAAGGACGTAAGTTTGTTGGAGGTGCCCGCCATGGCCATTTCCTCCACGGATTGCCGCAAGCGAGTGGCTGAGCACAACCCCGTCTGGTACCTGGTGCCCGACGGCGTGGTGCAATACATTGCCAAGTACGGCCTTTACGTTCAACCGAGCACTGATGCCAGTGCTGGCATTGTGCCGGTGACTTCGAGAACTGAATGAGTAATTGATGAGCAAGGAAAAGGAGCCGATTCGCAGCCGCAGGGAACTGCGCGAACAATCGGTACACGCCACAGGCGCCACGGAACAACCGTCGGTGCCCGTTCGCCCTGCCCCCAGCACGCCCCCAGGCAGCGCAGTTGCACCACGGGAACGGCAGTCGCAAACACGGGCCCGTGACAGGGCCGCCCTGCGTGCCTACAAGGAACTCATTGACCCTCCCGGACTGAGCCCGCTGCCGTCCCGGCGCACCCTGCGCCAGGCACAGCTCGACGCCGAACGGGCGCCCGTCACTGCCGTGAACCCGGTGGTCCAGGTGCCCAACAAGCCGGCCAAGCCTGTCCCGGCCGACGCAGCCCCGGCCGCCGCAGTAGCGCCCACTGAAGCGGCGCCGGTGACGGCCCAGGCGCCCAAGAACGCCAAGCCCGCAACGAAACCGGTCCGTGAACCGGCCGCCGCCCCCAAACAGGCCAACGCCACCGGGGGACGCAGCCGTGGGGGACGCCGGGCAGCAGCCCTGAACCCTGCAGCCACGTCGCAGCCAGCGGAAGAAGTAGTTGCCCCGGCGCACCCGGTTGAGGTGCAGGCCGACGCGCCAGCCGAGGTTGCACCCGAAAGCGCCGCCGAGGCAGAGGCGGCTTTGGTGCTGCCCGATGCCGCAGCAGTTGCCAACAGATTCCCGCCCTTGCCGGGGCTGGTCCCCGGCGGCAGCTACTACCCGGTCTCTGCCGGTCCGCCGCCCGTCACAACCCCTAGCACGGAAGAACTTGCCGTGCTGGCTGCGCAAAAAGCCGAGGACGAGCGCACAGCGGTGCTGGCCCTCCGGGCCCAGGCGCGCGAACGCTTGGCCCAGGAAAGCGCCAAGAGCAGGCGCCCTGCTGCCGATCCCACGGCAACCAACAACCTGGCCATGGTGACTCCCCTGGAGTTCATTGAGGTTCCGGGGGTGGGCCGGCCCGTGCTGCGTCCCCCCACCACCACGCACGTGCCCATCGTCACGCGGGCAACCCCGCGCCAGGGTGCCGCTGGGAAGAGCCGGACGGGCCAGGTGCGGCCAGCCGCTGCGGCTCCTGCCGCCAGCAATGGTGCTGTCAATGCTCCCGAGGCTGCTCCCGAGGCTGCAACACCCAACGCCCAGGGGCGCGGCAAGGGCCCGGCAACGGTACCCAGCGTCAGTGCCGAGCGCTTCGATGCGGCGCTGGCCGCCCGGGCCGTGCACAGGCCAGGACCTGGCAACAGGCCCTTGACCGGCGGACGCAGCAGCACGCTTAAGCGCGCCGAAGAGATGGCCACCGGGGGGCACCCAACCATTGCCTCCGGCGTCGAACAGGTAGAAGTGACACGCTCACAGATGCCGCCCATGCCGGCAGACTACGCCCACGGACTCGAGCCGCTGGATGCCATGACTGCCGGGCTGGGACGCACACAACGGAACATGCTGATCCAATGGGGCAGCATCATTGTTGGTGGGGCAGCATTCGTGGTTGGCGCCATCATGTTCATCACCACCCTTACACGCTAAATTTTCACCAATCAAAGGAAACAGCAGTGACAGCAACAGAACAGTCAATCGACCTTGCACGGGCAGCAGCCCGCGCGGCATCGGACAAGCTGGCCCAGAATGTAACAGCCATTGACGTCAGCGACCGCCTGGCCATCACGGATATCTTCTTCATCGCCTCGGCGGCCACCGAACGCCAAGTCAACTCCATTGCCGACGGCATCGAAGACGAACTCCACAAGTTCGATTTGCGCCCGGTCCGCCGCGAGGGACGCTCCAGCGGCCGCTGGGTGCTGCTGGACTACGCCGACATCGTCTTCCACATCCAGCACGAAGAGGACCGGGTGTTTTACGCGCTCGAACGCCTCTACGGCGACTGCCCCGTGGTCGACCTGCAGCTGGCAGCGTCGGACCCCTCGGCGAAGCCTGCCGATGTTGACGTTGAAACCGAAGAATCCGCTCACGAAGACTAATCCCTTTTAGGGCTCAGGAATGGAGAGTGTCTCTTGATGGCTTCCACCGAACCAGAGCGCTCAGTGTTGCAACCCGCCGGTTTACGCCGGCGGGTGATTTTTTGGCGGCACGGGCGCACTTCCTGGAATGCTGCACGGCGTTTCCAGGGTCAAAGCGACATTCCCCTGGATGAGGTGGGGTCCTCCCAGGCGAGCCGGGCCGCGTCCCTGCTGGCCGGGAAGCTGGTGCGCCACGGCCGGGGGGCCGGCGGCAGTGAGCCGGCGATTCAGATTCTCTCCTCCGACTTGTCCCGGGCCTTTGCCACTGCCCAGCAGCTGTCCACCTTGACCGGTGGCGGAGTACTGGTGGATCCGCGCCTGCGTGAAACGTATGGCGGGGATTGGGAGGGCAAAACCTTTGACGAGATCATCGAGCAGTTTCCGGAGCAGATCCAGAAATGGCAGCGCGATGAGCCCGGCATCCGGGCTGGCGGCGGGGAGACCCGCGTGGAGGTGGCCCATCGCATGGTGGCGGCTGTCCTGGAAAACGTTGATGCCCTGCCCGACGGCGGCACGCTGGTGGTGACCACCCATGGCGGGGCCACCCGGGTGGCCGTTGCCAGGATGCTGGGCCTGCCCGAGCATCTGTGGCGCACCCTGTCCGGGCTCTCCAACTGCCATTGGTCGGTGCTGGAGGCGTCCCAGTCGGCCGCCGCCGGCACCGGGATTGGCCACTGGCGGCTGCTGGAACATAATGTTGGCACGCTCCCGGAACCCTATGAATTGCCGGAAGATTTGGCCGAACCCGTGGAGGATTAGGCCCGTGAAAACCGCCGATTTGTAAGTTCGGCAAATCGTGTTCTAGTATAGTCAAGTTGTTCCGGCCAAGACCGATTGGTCAGGCTGGGAAAACGGTTTGGGGCTGTGGCGCAGCTGGTAGCGCACCTGCATGGCATGCAGGGGGTCAGGGGTTCGAGTCCCCTCAGCTCCACGAAACACACCAGTGTTTTGTGGTGGTTTTCAAAGTGAATAAACAAGGTTTTGGGGCTGTGGCGCAGCTGGTAGCGCACCTGCATGGCATGCAGGGGGTCAGGGGTTCGAGTCCCCTCAGCTCCACCAAAACAACAAAGATCCGCTCATCCGCACAACGGGTGGGCGGATTTTTTGCGCCCCGGGCGGAGAATCCGGCCCAGCCCGGAGTCACGCGGCCCGGCTCAAAAATGGGACAATGGTGGGGTGTCCACGCCAGATTCCCCCCACATCCCCGCCACCCGCAGCTACGAGGCGGTGCTGAACCGTATTGAGGCCGAGCTCCGCGATGGCAGGCTCAAAGTGGGCGACCACCTCCCCGGAGAACGCGCCATGGCGCTGGCGCACGGGATCTCCCGTGCCTCCGTGCGGGACGCCATCAGGATCCTGGACGTCATGGGTGTGGTGCGGACCTCCGTAGGCTCCGGCCCCACATCGGGTGCCGTGGTCATCGCCAACCCCAGTGCCGGCCTGGCGTCAACGCTCCGCCTGCACATGGCCACCAACCATTTCCCGGTGGCAGACATTGTCCAGACACGCGTCATGATGGAAACCTGGGCCGCCGTGGAGGCCGCCCGCCACATCCACGACGACGCCAAGGTGGCCCAGCTGCAACAGTTGCTGGCAGCCATGAACGCCCCGGAGCTGGGCCGGGAGGAATTCCACGTCCTGGACGCCGCCTTCCACGTGCTGCTGAGCTCCCTGGCCGGCAACGCCGTGGTCACGGCCATGATGGAGTCCCTGCGCTCAGCCATCCAAAGCTACGTCAGCGCAGCCATTGACAGCCAGGAGCGCTGGGACGCTATTGTGCCCTCCCTGCGCCAGCAACACGAAGGGATCGTCGCTGCCGTGCTGGCCCACGACGGCGGCGGGGCGGCCCAGGCACTGCGGGAACACATTGAATGGTTCCATGCACAGACGCACCCGTTGCCATGAGGTGCCCCTGCCAAAGCGGCGAGCTCTTCGAAAGCTGCTGCGCCAAGTACCTCAACGCTGCCGAGAGCCAACCCGGCTACCCTCCAACGGCCGAGGCATTGATGCGCTCACGATTCAGCGCATTTGCGCTCGGCGATGCGGGCTACCTGCTGCGCACCTGGCATCCCGCAACGCGTCCGGAATCCCTTGTGCTGGACCCCGACCAGCAGTGGTACCTGCTGGAGATCCTGAGCACGCAACAAGGCGGATATTTTGACCATGATGGTGTGGTGACCTTCAGGGCCCATTACAGGTCTGCCGCCAACCGGAAACTGAAGGATTCGCTGACGGAGACCAGCAGCTTTGTCCGGGACGGCAAGCAGTGGCTGTACGTTGACGCCCTGGAGTTTCACTAGCCGCCGCTTGTGAAACTGGGCACATGGATGCAGGTGGCCGGCCAGGCTCAAATTCCGGCACTGTAGAGTTGCCCGGTGGAGGAAATTAGCGAGAACCAGGCCAGTGACTTTGATTTTGCACAGCTGCGGCGGTTTCCAGACATTGAGGCGGAGAATCTCTTTGCCTACGACGCCACGGACGAGCTAATACTGCGTGACGCCGCGCAGGCACTGGCACTGGCCGGCGACGGCGAGGTGGCCATTGTGGGGGAGCGCTACGGTGCCATGACCCTGGCCACCGCCACGGTCCACGGCTTGCGCGGGCTGCGGGTGCAGCAGGACGGCCTCTCCGGTGAACACGCCCTGGCCGCCAACGCGCTCCGGGCCGGGCTGGACGGGGCATATTCCTCCCTGCCACTGACAGCTGAGCTCTTTGCCGGCGTCAAGGTGGTGCTGTGGCAATTGCCGCGCAGCCTGGACGAGGTGGCCGAGGTTGGCGAACTCATTGCCGCCCATGCGGACCCGCGGGTGCAAATTTTTGCCGGCGGGCGCATCAAACACATGACCCTGGCCATGAACACAGTGCTGGGCCAACATTTTTCCGCCGTGGCCGCTGGCCGCGCGTGGCGCAAGTCCCGCCCGCTCAGGCTTGGCGGCCCCCTGGGCAGCGGGACGGCGCCGAGCTTTCCGCGCAGCGAGTTCCACGAAGACCTTAACCTCTGGTTGTGCGCCCACGGCGCCACCTTTGGCGGCAGCAAGGTGGATGTGGGCACCCGGTACCTGCTGGACTTCCTGCCGCAGATGCGCCCGCACGCCGGCTCCGCGATCGACCTGGGCTCCGGCAATGGCACCATCGCTGCAGCGTTGGCCAAGGCCCGTCCGCACATTGTTGTCACGGCAACCGACCAATCGGCCGCGGCTGTGGCCTCCACGGCCGCAACGGCCGCGGCCAACGGCCTGGAGGGGCGCATCAACGTTGTCCGCGATGACGCGCTGGGCACCTTTGCCGATGGGTCGGCGGAACTCATCCTCCTGAACCCGCCGTTCCACATCGGTGCCACAGTCCACGCGGGCATTGCGCACAAACTCTTTGCCGCTGCAGCCCGGGTCCTGGCTCCCGGGGGCGAACTCTGGTGTGTGTACAACCGTCACTTGGACTACAGGTCAGCCCTGGACAAACAGGTGGGCCCCACCGAGATTGTGGGGCGCAACAGCAAGTTCACAGTGAGTGTTTCACACAAATCTTCAGGAAAACTTGAGGGAACCTTGCGGAAGTCTTAAGCGCAAGATCGCCCTGCACGTCGTGGCGGTCACACCCAGCCGCCCCGTGCGGGGTAATCTGACAGCTGGGTATTGGGGGATAGCTTGGCCCAAATCCGAAAGAAAACGCCTCGAGGAGATAATGTTGGCTGTTCCTGATATTGGCTTGCCGCAGCGGCGCCGCGGCACCAATCTCCCCAAAATGGGCGATTTCAACCAAGCAGTCATCCTGGACTCCATCCGCCGCTCCGAGGAAGGCCTCAGCCGTGTGGAGCTGGCAGCCTCCGCAGGCCTCGCCGCGCAAACCGTTTCCAATATTTGCCGGCGCCTCCTTGACACCGAACTGATTGTTGAAGCCGGCAAGGAAACCTCCGGCCCGGGCAAGCCCAGAACCATCCTGCGCCTGAACCCGCGCGGCATGTACGCCATTGGGCTCCACATTGACCCCGCCCTGACCAGCTACGCGCTGGTGGATGCCGTGGGCGCGGTTCTCGTCTCCGTTGATGAAGCCACTGACGTCAGTAGCCGCCCCGCCGACGCCGTGGCCGCCATGGGCGCCAAGATCCGGCGCATCATTGCGGACTCAGGCGTTGACGAGCAGCGCATAGCAGGGGTTGGCGTTGCCACCCCTGGACCTGTTGACGCCGCCAGCGGCACCGTGGTGGAACCGCCCCACATGCCCGGCTGGACGCGGGTCCCACTGCGGGAAATTCTGAGCCACACCACGGGTCTGCCGGTTGTGGTGGACAAGGACGTGACGGCCGCCGCCGTGGCAGAGTTGTGGGCGGGATCGGCCGCCAGCGCCACCGACTTTGTGTTTGTCTACATTGGTACGGGCATTGGTGCCGGCCTGGTCCTCAATGACGAGGTGGTCCGCGGGGCCTCCGGCAACGTGGGCGAGATTGGGCACATCATCACCGATCCCGCGGGCCCCGAGTGCGACTGCGGCCGCCGCGGCTGCGTCAAGGTCACCTGCATGCCTGAAACGTTGGTGGCACAGGCCCGCGAGGCCGGTGCCCTGGCCCCGGCTGATCCGCACAAGCCACTTTCCCTGCCCGACGACGTCGCAGCCCTCGCCCAAGCTGCTGCCGACGGCAACCGCGCGGCGCAGGAAATCCTGGCCAATTCAGCCAGGCTCATGGCCGGGGCGGTATCAGTTTTGACCAACCTGCTCGACGTGGAGCGGGTGGTCTTTGGTGGCCCGTTCTGGCCGCAGCTGGCACCCACCTACCTGGCCCAAATGCCCGCTCTGCTGGCACGGTTGAGCGTCACCACCAGCGTCCACTCGGTGGATGTGGTGGGAACCATTGTGAACTCGGGTGAAGAGGCCTTCGGTGCGGCCTGCCTGGTCATGGAGAAGACCTTCAGCCCCAAGGCGGCGCAGCTGCTGCTGGACGCAAAGGTTTAGCAGGCGCAAAGGCCAACCGCAAAGGTTTAGTCCACGCCCTCGTGGATCTCCCCAAAAGGCACCGTACTGTCCGTCCTGGCCTGGACCACATGCGGATTGATGATGACGCGCACCCCGTGGTCCTTCTCGGCCACTGATTGCTGCAAGACTGGCAGGACAGTTGCAATAAAGTCCTCGTCGCGGCCTTGCAAGTACTCTTCGTAAGCTGCTGGCAACTGGTTCATGAACCATACTGTAGTCCCCGGTCCGCGTCAGGAACAGGGAAAAAGGGAAGTTCTCCCCATTGCGGTCCAGCCCGGCATGGGATGGGCTGGGCGGGAGGATTTTGCCGCCAGCCGTGCCATCGAAAGGCCCAGACACCGTGTTGCCCACAACAGTCACTTCCCGGATAGAACCCGCAGAGTTGGCGCGCGCCCAACACGTTGTGGGCAGCATTTCGCGCAGCTTTGAGTCCAAGGTGGTGGGCCAGGACCGGCTGCGCGAAACCCTGCTGATCTCGCTCATGACGGGCGGGCACGTGCTGTTGGAATCTGTTCCCGGCCTGGCGAAGACCACGGCCGCCCAAACCCTGGCGGACTCCATCAGCGCCCACTTTCGCCGGATCCAGTGCACGCCGGACCTTTTGCCCAGCGACATTGTGGGCACCCAGATTTACGACGCCGCCAAGGGAACCTTTGTGACCGTGTTGGGGCCCGTCCACGCCAACATTGTGCTGCTCGATGAGATCAACCGGTCCAGCGCCAAAACCCAGTCAGCCATGCTGGAAGCCATGCAGGAGCGCCAAACTACCATTGGCGGCCAGGTGCACCCCCTGCCGCAGCCGTTCATGGTCATGGCCACGCAGAACCCCATCGAGCAGGAAGGCACCTACCAGCTGCCCGAGGCGCAGATGGACAGGTTCATGCTCAAGGACGTGCTGGACTATCCCAGCCCCGTGGAAGAGGCGGAGGTGATCCGGCGCATTGACGCGGGAGTCTTCCTAGCCGGCGCCACCCCCGCCCCCGTGGCAACACTTGAGCAGGTGTGCGCCCTGCAGGCCACGGCGCGGAAGATCTACCTGGACCCGGCACTGGTGAACTACATTGTGGGACTTGTCTACGTGACCCGCCATGCCGGCGCGTACATTGACCCGAAGCTGGCCGGGCTGATTGAGTTTGGTGCCAGCCCCCGTGCAAGCATTGCCTTCACCCAGGCGGCGCGTGCCTTGGCCCTGCTGCAGGGCCGGGACCATGTCATCCCCGAGGATGTGAAGGCGCTGGCGGAACGGGTGCTGCGGCACAGGATCATCCTGGGTTTCGAGGCGGTGGCGGAGAACATCCGGGTGGAAAAAATCATCGCCGCCATCGTTGACTCAGTGCAGACCCCGTAGGGATACGTGGCAACCCTCCTGACCGCGGTCAAATCAAAGATGTACATCTTTGCCCACCGCCGGGCCCGCGGCATGCTCGACGGCGAATATGCCGCCATTTTTCGTGGCCGCAGCCTGGACTTTGACGACCTCCGTGACTATGTCCCGGGAGACGAGGTGCGCGACATTGACTGGAAGGCCACGGCCAGGGTTGGCACGCCCCTAATCAAGCGCTACGTTGCCACCCGCAGGCAGCAGCTGCTCTTTGTTGCCGACACCGGACGGAACATGGCTGCCACAGCCCTCGGCGGGGAAATCAAGAAGGACGTTGCCGTCATGGCCATGGGAGTCATGGGTTCCCTTGCCATCCGGCACGGGGATGCCGTGGCGCTGGTCCACGGCGACGGCGCATCCTCGCTGGCGCTCCCCGCCAAGGGGACCGAGAGCCACCTGGAACAGCTGCTGCGGCGGATGGACGCAGCAGGCCTCCATAGTGGACCCAGTGACCTGTGTGCCAGGCTGGAATACGTTGCCGCCCACTACAAGCAACGCCTGCTCCTCGTGGTCATGGCTGATGACGTGGTTGCCGATGAACGCCTGGCCGCTGTGCTCCGCCGCCTCCGCGCCCAGCACGAGATCCTCTGGGTCCAGGTGGCCGATGCGGCGCTCGCAGGGCCGAACGCAGTGGAAGGTGCCGGAAGGGACGTGGCAGGGCTGGAAACCGTCCTGATGCTGCTGGCCCAGGACCCGGTGCTTGCCAACAGCTACGTGGAGGCCACCGCCGCGCGCGCCCTGGCCCTGGCGGAGCTCTTGCAGCGCAACGGCATAGCCGCCACTCACATTGGCTCTACTGCTGAGGTCCTGAGCAAGGTCTTCGCCCTGCTGGAAAGGCACCGCCGTGCCCACTGACGCAACGTTCTACGCCCCCATGGGCTACTCGCCGTGGTGGCCGCTGGCCGGTGCCGGGCTGCTGGTCCTCTGCCTGGGCTGGTTCGCCTGGGTATGGATCTCCACCCGGGCCGGCGCCCAGGCGGCCGTGCCCGGTTTTGTGGCGCCCAGAAACCCGGATTCCGTGCGGGAAAAATACTGGACGCTCATCACGGAAATAGAACAAATGTTCGATTCGGGACATCTTGATGCCCGTGCCGCCCACCTGGAGCTGAGCCTGGCCGTGCGCACCTTTGTCCATGAAATGACGGGCCTGAAGGCCCAGCGCATGACACTGGCCCAACTGCGTGAGCACCAGCTGCCCCTCGCGGCGGACGCCGTCGAACTTTACTACCCGGCGGAGTTTGCCGCACAGAGCGAGCACCCCACCGTGGCCGGCTCCGCCCAAACCGCCCGAAACGTGGTGGGCTCGTGGCGTTGAAATATTGGTGGCTGGTGCCCCTGGGCCTGGCCTTGCTGGCAACTGTTGTGGTGGTGCTGTGGCGCCGCCCCCGGGCAGTACGGGACCTCATCCCGGTGGCGCACGCAGACAGGCTGACAGCCCTGCCCGTGTACCAGCAGGCCTTGGCGCGGCACAGAACGTGGCTCGTGACGGCGCTCGCGGCGCTCGCAGTCCTGGCAGTGTCCTTGCTTGTGGCTGCAGCCCGCCCAGTGAGTGAAAGCACCAGCGTTCCCGAACAGCGCAACAGGGACATCATGCTGTGCCTGGACGTGTCGGGCTCCATGCTGGACACCGACGAGGCTCTTGTGGGCGTCTTTGCTGAGCTGGTGGGCAATTTCAAGGGCGAACGCATGGGGATGACCATTTTTGATTCCAGCGCCGTCACGGTGTTCCCCCTGACGGACGACTACGACTTCGTGGCCGAAGAACTCGCCGTGGCCAAGAAGGCCCTGAGTGCCGACGCCACCACGTTCGAATACCTGGCTGGCACCTATGAGGCGGCAGGCTCATCCTTGATCGGCGATGGCCTGGCCAGCTGCGTCAACGGCTTCCCGGCAACAACTGACACAAAAAGGTCCCGGTCCATTATTTTTGCCACCGACAACATGCTCTCCGGCAAGCCCCTCTTCACCCTGGCGCAGGCCGCCGCCCTGGCAAAAAACGCCAATGCCCGCGTCTATGCCTTGAACCCCAATGACTACGGCGCTATACCGGCTTTTGCCTCCGCAGCCCAGGGGTTGGCGGACACGGCTCACGCCACAGGCGGCGCCTACTACCCGCTGGAATCCGAGGCGGCCGTTGCCGCCATAGTGAATAAGGTGCAGGCCACCGAGGCGTCACTGCTCAAGGGCGCCCCGCGCCTGACGATCGTGGACCACCCGGGGCTTGCCTTGGGTAGTGCGCTGCTGGCCTTGCTGGTCTTTGGTGCAGCTGGCTGGAGGCTGCGCCGATGACGTTCCTGCCCATCCTCACGCCCTGGGTCTTTTGGCCCCTGGCCGTGCTGCTTCTGGCAGCTACCGCGTATTTGCTGTTGACGAGCCGCAGTGCCGCGCGGTGGCGCTACGCCCTGCTGGTGGTGTTGGTGCTCCTGGCCGGAGCACGGCCGGGCCTGGTGGGCGCCTCGGCCCCTGTGGCCACCACCGATCTGAATGTGTTCTTTGTGCTGGATGTGACCCCCAGCTCCTCCGCGGAGGACTACAACGGCAACGATCCGCGGCTGGAGGGCATGAAAGCCGACATCAACGCCCTGGCCACCGAACTGGCGGGAGCACGATATTCGCTCATCACCTTTGACAGCAACGCCAAGGTGGTGCTGCCGCTGACCACTGACGCCACCGCACTGCAAACGCTGACCCAGGTCCTCACCCCCAAATCCTCGTATGCGTCCCAAGGCAGCAGCATCAGCGTGGCCGCCCCCTTGCTGGCCGACCGTCTAGCCGCATCCCAAAAGTCGCACCCCACCCGGCCGCGGCTGGTGTTTTACTTGGGCGACGGCGAACAAACAGCCAGCAAGGCCCCCGCACCTTTTGCCCAGGGCACAGACTTGATCGACGGCGGAGCCGTGCTGGGCTATGGCACCGCAGCAGGAGGCAAAATGCGTGACCACACCTTCGGTGCGGACGCGCCAGGGAACTACATCCTGGACAAGTCCGCCGCCTACGAGCCAGCCATCTCCCGGATTGATGAAAAAGCGCTCGGCAGCATTGCCCAACAACTCCACCTGCCTTACGTCCACCGGGGCACCCCTGCCAACATTGCTGCCGCGCTAAGCGATTCGGCACCCAAGGCTGCCATGCAGTCGGCAGGCTTCGGTGAGCAGGCTGGTGCCGGACGGCGGGAAACTTATTGGCTTCTTGCACTGGCAGCCTTTGGTGTTGTGGTGTGGGAAGTGCTTCTTCTGAGCGCGGCCTACCGCCAGCTGCAGCGTCCCCGACAGGAGACGCCATGAACATTGACAGCGACCGGGCAAGGTCCATGATGCTGACTCGGGCCCCCCGGCTGCGCAGGCGTAGGAAGCTGCTGCTGGCCTCTGCCCCCGTGGCGCTCGCGGTTGTGGTGGTGGCCGTCAAGCTCCTCTCGCTGCCCATCTCCGCCGGCCAGGCGCAGCAAGCCTTCGACGGCGGCCGGGGTGACGGCACGCTCCGGGCAGGCCAGGCCATGGGTGTGCTGAACGTGGTGGAACGCTACAAGGCGCACTTTGCCCAGGGCGACGGCCACGTTTTGCGCGGTGACTTCCTTGCGGCCCAGGAGCAGTTTGCTGCCGCGCTGGAACTGGTGCCGGCCCAGGAGTCCTGCAAGGTGCGCGTCAATCTTGTGCTGAGCCTGGAAAAGTTGGGTGAGGCGAAAGAAGCGGCCGGGGACCCGGCGTCGGCCCAGGCCTTGTTTGACCAGGGCAGCGAGGTGGTTGCCCAGGCGCCACGGGACTGTTTTACGCCCCGCAGCGAGAACAACAAGGACGGCGAGGGTGAGGCCCTCAAGGCAGCCCAAAAGCGCTTGGAAGAACAGCAGGCGGCCGGCAAGGGTGATGGGCCGGAGCGGCCACAAAATGGGGGAGCGGCTCAGGATCCGGCCCCGGCGGGCAAGCTGGAGCAGCTTCAAAAGAATGGCCAGCAGGCCCAGAAGGAACGCAGCAAGAGCGACACGCTCAGCGATGAGCTTTCCGGCGATGAGCCGGAGCAGCACGCCAAGCCCTGGTAGTGTCCGGCTGCGGCATTAATTCGGCCAGAGCGCTGGTTGGGGTGAATTGGCCGAACTAATCTAAGGAAATATTCCGTAAAGTTGCGTCGTAATTCGGCGCCAACTTGGTACTGCAAAAAAATAATGCCTAGTATTGGAGAAACGTTAGTTCATCAACGTGTGTCAGCGACCCTTGGCAGATCAAGGGTGTGGGTGCCCCCATGTGGGCCTGACATTTGCTGGCGGATCGAAGCGCCCCTGAATGCTGCAGCCTTTGCAGCGTTTCATGGCCGCGTCCGCCCCACCTTTTACGAAAACGTGACTGTTGCTGCTTTTCGGTGTTCTAGACACCAAGGCGGCGGCGGCCGACACATCCTCAAGGACCAAGCAAATGTCTCCTCCGAGCCTTATACAGGCATCGGCGCCGTCGACACACAGTGCGCCGATAGCCCTTTCCTATGAACTTTTTCCGCCCCGCAACGAATCGGCCTCAGCCTCGCTGTGGGACACCATTCGCGAGCTGGAGTGCACCAACCCGGACTATGTCTCGGTCACCTATGGCGCCAACGGCAGCAACCGGGACACGGCCGTGGAGCTGCTCAACCGCCTGCTGACGGAAACCTCGCTGCGCCCGCTGGCACACCTGACCTGTGTGGGCAATACGGCCGATGAGCTGGCCGAGATCATCTCCGAACTCCTGGACCACGGGGTGCGCGGAATTTTGGCACTGCGCGGTGACTTGCCCCAGGACGGCCCGTCGCAGCCGCGGGCGGGATCGCTGTCCTATGCGCAGGACTTGATTGAATTGATCCGCCGTGTGGAGCAGCGCCGTTCAGCGTTGTTGTGCGCCGGCAAGGTGGCCATTGGTGTGGCCGCCTACCCGGCCCAGCATCCCGAATCGCCGTCCATTGAGCATGATGTTGAGGTCCTTTTGGCCAAGCAGCGCTCGGGCGCCGACTTCGCCATCACCCAGGTGTTCTTCCACGCCGACCAGTACAAGGACCTGGTCAACCGGGCCCGCCGGGCAGGTGTCAGCATCCCCATCATTCCCGGTGTGATGCCGCTGACCAGTCTGCGCCGGGTCCAGCGCCTGGGCGATCTGACGGGAGTTGCGCCCTCGACCAAGCTTCTTGACGCCCTGGGCAGGGCCGACGGCGCCGCCGAAAGCCGCCGCATTGGCGTTGCCGCCACTGTGGACCTGGCCCGCGCAGCTCTTGACGCCGGCGCTCCCGGCATCCACCTCTACACCTTCAACGAGCATGCGGCCGCCTTGGACGTTTTGGACAAGCTGCAACTGCTCCGCCCCGGCCGCCCGCAACTGGGACTCCGCGGCGCCTCCAGCCCCATCGCCAACACAGCACGCCTGGTCAGGGCCTGAACACTTCCTGACTGCTCCGTTTTGACTAATCTTCGCTTCAACATATCTAAGGAACTCTCCATGTCAAACACACCCGTTTTCCCCGCCGCGTCCCTGTTGGGCTACCCGCGCATTGGCCGCCGTCGCGAATTGAAGAAGGCCATTGAAGCTTTCTGGGCCGGCAAGATCGACGCCGTTGAGCTCGACGCTGCCGCCAAGGAAATTCAGTTGGGCACCGCCCGCCGCCTGGCCGAGTTGGGCCTGACCGAGGCAGCTGCCATCCCTGGCACGTTCTCCTACTACGACCAGGTGCTCGACGCCGCAACCCACATCGGTGCCGTGCCGGCCCGTTTCGGCGATCTGCGCAACGCCGACGGCCAGCTGGACATCAACGCCTACTTCACCCTGGCCCGCGGCACAGTTGAGCAGCAGCCGCTGGAAATGACCAAGTGGTTCGACACCAACTACCACTACCTGGTGCCGGAAATCGGTCCGGAGACCAACTTCTCCCTGACCTCCAACCGCATTGTTGAGCAGTTCGAATACGCCCTGGCCAACGGCTTTGAAACCCGCCCCTACTTGGTAGGTCCGGTGACGTTCCTGCTGTTGAGCAAGGCCAGCGACGACGCCCCCGCCGGCTTCTCGCCGCTGTCCCGCCTGGAGGATGTTCTTCCTGTCTACGCCGAACTGCTGACCCGCCTGGGTGCTGCCGGTGCCAGCTGGGTCCAGCTGGACGAGCCGGCCCTGGTTGCCGATCAGGACGTTTCGGTTGCTGAGATCCAGGCGGCCGTTGCCCGCAGCTACGAGGTCCTCGGCGCTGCAGAGGGCCGCCCCGCCATCCTGGTGTCCACACCATTTGGCGCCCTGAGCGACTTGCTGCCCACCCTCGCCGCCGCCCCGATCGAGGCCCTGCACATTGACGCCTTCAAGGGTGCTGTGCCGTCCGCTGCGGAATTGGCACTGCTGGCCGGCAAGACCGTTGTTGCGGGTGTGGTTGATGGCCACAACATCTGGCGCAATGACCTGGCCGAGTCCGCTGCCCGGCTCGATGCCCTCAAGGCTGCCGGGCTGAGCATCACAGTCTCCACCTCCACCTCCACCCAGCACGTCCCGCACGACGTCACCCAGGAAACCCAGCTCTCCGCCGAGCTGCGCAGCTGGTTGGCGTTTGCCGACCAGAAAGTCACCGAAGTGGTGACGCTAGCCGCTCACCTGGTGGACCCGGCGTCGTCCGCTGCCGCCATTGCCGAAGCCTCCGCCATCATCGCCTCCCGCGCGGTGGCTCCCGGCGTCAAGCGCCCCGAAGTTCGCGACCGCTTGGCAGCCCTGACCCCGGCCGACTTCAACCGCTCGGCGTACTCGGTCCGCGAAGCTGCACAGGAGGCAGCGCTTGACCTGCCGCCGCTGCCCACCACCACGATCGGTTCCTTCCCGCAGACCAGCGAGATCCGCTCAGCCCGTGCCCGCGCCAACAAGGGCGCCATCACGGGGGAGGAATACTCACAGCTCATGAAGGATGAGATCAAGCGCGTTGTGGAGCTGCAGGAAGAGCTCGACTTCGACGTTCTGGTGCACGGCGAGCCCGAGCGCAACGACATGGTCCAGTACTTTGCCGAGAACCTGGAAGGCTTCGACGTCACCGTCCACGGCTGGGTCCAGTCCTACGGCAGCCGCTGCACCCGCCCGTCCATCCTGTGGGGCGATGTGACCCGTGAGAAGGCCATCACCGTTGAGTGGGCCGAATACGCCCAGTCACTGACCAACAAGCCCATGAAAGGCATGCTCACGGGTCCCGTCACCATCCTGGCCTGGAGCTTTGTGCGTGACGACCAGCCCCTGGGCGACACCGCCAACCAGGTTGGCCTGGCCCTGCGCGATGAGATCGCCGATCTGGAAGCCGCCGGCATTCAGATCATCCAGGTTGATGAGCCCGCCCTGCGCGAGCTGCTGCCCCTGCGCAAGGCAGACCAGGCTGCATACCTTGACTGGTCCGTGAACTCCTTCCGTCTCTCCACCGCCGGTGCGGTGGACGGCACCCAGATCCACACCCACCTGTGCTACTCCGAATTTGGTGTCATCATCGACGCCATTGACGGTCTGGACGCCGACGTGACCTCCATTGAGGCGGCCCGCTCCCGCATGGACGTTGTCAACGACCTCGAAGCTCACGGCTTTGGCCGCGGCGTCGGCCCAGGCGTGTACGACATCCACAGCCCCCGCGTCCCCGGCCAGGCCGAGGTCTCCGAGCTGTTGGGTACTGCCGTCAAGCACGTTCCGGCCCGCCAGCTCTGGGTCAACCCGGACTGTGGCCTGAAGACCCGCGGCTACGCCGAGACTGAAGAGTCCCTGCGCAACCTGGTCAACGCCACCAAGGAAGTTCGCGCCCAGCTGGTCTAGTCCCCAGCTGGTCTACCCCAGCTGCTCCCAGCTGCTGCACCCTCCCGGTGCCTGTAAGAAGGCGTTCCTTGTCTCCCTCACGGGAGGCAGGGGGCGCCTTCTTCGTTTCTGATTCCCGCTTGTTCATACACAGGCACAGCTGGCCGCCGGTTGGTCCACAGTTGCCCGGTGTGCGGCTGCAATGTCAGACCCCACCACTAAAATTGGCTATAAGGCGGAACAAAGTAGATCCGCCAGCTATGCGGATTCTTGAGGTGGCCAGGGTGAACGTACCGGATTGGTTGCAAGGAAGTGGCGTTTCCACCAACGCTGCTTCCCGCCATGGTGCCAGCCCCGCCGAGAAGCCGCCAGAGCGGCCTCCCGTGTACCCACACCCGGGGGTGTCCGGCCGTGAAGAAAACACCGGCTCCTCCGCAATGACCGCAGCACTAAAGGTGGCGGACTCCTCCACCGCCTTCATCGAAGCCATTGCCCGGATGTTTGGCCCCCACGTGTTCAGCGACGTTGATGCGGCCCTCGCCGCGGCCCAAACACATTTCTCCCCCAGCTGGCCGCATGATGAGTTGCCCGGTGGTGGATCCGGCGATGATGCAGTGGCAGCCCTGACGCAGGCGGGTGCGTCATTGATTACAGCGATCCGGGAGCTGGAGAACGCCAAGAATGCCGCAGCCGCAGCCCAAGCCCAGGCCGAGGTCCTCTTTGCTGCCGTGGAACGTGCCCGTCAACTGGGCAAGGGTGTCACTGGCGTTGCCCTAGGTAGGGGGACAGGTGCCCAAATAGCGCTGGCCAGGCGCGAGTCGCCCTTTGTTGGCCTCCGGCGGTTGAAGTGGGCCACACGCCTGGTGCGCGAATTTCCGCAAGTTTCGAATATGTGTTCTAACGGCGTGTTGTCTGAATATCGCGCACAAATAATCGTGACGGAGGCGGAATTTCTCTCTTCGGAGCAACGCCGGCACATCGACGCGGCACTCACCAGCGGCGATGGAGAGTTGGAATCCCTGGGGAACAAGCAACTTGCCGCCGCCGTCAGGACCATGGCCTACGCCATGGAGCCAGCCGCCTTCGTGAAACGTTTGGACAAGGCGGAATCGGAACGCTGCGTCACGCTGCGCCCGGCGGCAGACGGGATGACGTACCTGTCTGCACTATTGCCCTTGCGGCAAGGCGTCACAGTGCTTAAGACGCTGACCCAGATAGCAGACTCTGCCCGAGCCAAGGGGGAGGCCCGGGGCAAAGGCCAGATCATGGCTGATGCGCTGGTTCACAGACTCACAAGCCACCGCCCCTGCGCCAGCCCGTCTGGGCAAGGCGATGGGGAAGAGCTAGGCAGTGATGCGGGAACCCAAGGGCAGGGAGGGGCCGGCTGCCTCTCCGCAGGGGAACAAGAGATTCACCTGGATCTCATCATGACTGACAGGGCCCTTTTCGACGGAGCCAGTGATCCGGCACTTCTCACCGGATACCAGCCAATACCGGCGCCCACGGCACGGCAGATGATCATTAACACCGCTGGAGCGGCACGGGTGTGGCTCAGGCGCCTCTATACGCATCCAGACACCGGCGAGCTACTTACCATGGACTCCAAGGCAAGGCTCTTTCCCGACGGAATGAAGAGATTCCTCTTCGATCAAGACCAACTCTGCGCCACAGCGTATTGTGATGCACCCATTAGGGAATACGACCACATCAAGTCCTATGCGGCGGGAGGGCCCACAAGCATCAGCAACGGGCAAGGGCTCTGTCAAGGGTGCAACCAGAACAAGGAAGCGCAAGGGTGGTCAAGCCAGCCGGGCGGAACCATCACCACACCTACGGGACACCGGTACGCCTCCGTCAGGCCAACCCTCCCGGGAGGCAACCAGGAAAAACGAAAAACCGTGCTGGGGGAGTAGATTGGGGCCATGAGCGCACAGCACCTGGACACCTTGATACATTCCACCCCGGCACCAAAAAACATTGAGGTAACCGTTGAAACGGCCCGGCAACTCTTCAACACGGGCGCTACCAAACCACTCGACTGGCGACTGGCGCAACTCACGGCAATGAACCAGATGCTGCTCGACCACAAGGACGACTTCACGGGTGCGCTCGCAGCCGATCTCGGAAAGCACCCCGCCGAGGCCTGGTTGACAGAGATCGGCTTCCTCACCGCAGAGCTAGCCCACACAATCAAACATCTGCAAGGCTGGCTGAAACCCCGCAAGGCCTCGGTACCGCTTGCGCTGCAACCGGCCACAGCAACCACAGTGCTGGAACCATTGGGCGTCGTCTTGGTCATTGCGCCCTGGAACTACCCCATCCAACTTCTCCTGGCACCAATCATCGGTGCGCTCGCAGCCGGGAACACTGTGGTGGCCAAGCCTAGCGAGATGGCCCCAGCCAGTTCGGCCGTGCTGGCCCGGTGGATTCCGGAGTACCTTGCCGGTGCGGTCAGCATCGTGGAGGGTGGTGTGCCGGAAACCACCGCGCTCCTTGACCAGCGCTTTGACCACATCTTCTACACAGGCAACGGCCGGGTGGGGCGGATTGTCATGAGCGCGGCCGCCAAGAACCTGACGCCGGTGACGTTGGAGTTGGGCGGGAAGTCACCTGTCTACATTGACGACACCGTGGACATGATCACCGCGGCGCGCAGGATCGCCTGGGGCAAGTTCATGAACGCAGGCCAGACCTGTGTGGCCCCTGACTATGTCCTGGGCACGGACGCCGCCCTGGCCAAGCTTGCCAAGGAGCTTCCCGAGGCCATCGAGGAACTCTATGGCGCGGAACCCGCCCACAGCCTGGCCTATGGCCGCCTGATCAATGACGGCGCATTCTCCCGCGTGGCGGGCCTCCTGGCGTCCGATCTGCAGGAAGAAAGCGGTTCGGCGCTTGTGGCTGGCGGTTCAACGGATGCCGCCACGCGGTACATTGCACCCACCGTGGTCCATGTTGATGCAGAAGCTGCGCTGATGGAAGACGAGATCTTTGGGCCGGTCCTTCCCCTGGTGACTGTGGAGTCGGCACAGGCCGCCATTGAGTTCATCAACCAGCGGGACAAACCCCTGGCGCTGTATGTCTTCACCGAGGACGCAGGGGTGCGGGAGGCATTCACACAACAAACGTCGTCGGGCGCCCTGAACTTTGGCGTGCCGGTGGCGCACCTGAGCGTCCCCGGTTTGCCGTTCGGCGGGGTGGGCGAGAGCGGCATGGGAGGCTACCATGGGCAGCACTCCATTGATACGTTCTCGCACCACAAGGCGATTTTGGCCAAGCCGCTGTCTCCTGACACCTTGGGCCTGATCTACCCGCCGTTTGGTGCCATCAAGAAACAGATCATCAAGCGCTTCGTGGCACCGGCCAAGAAGTTCCGCAAGGGCTAACGCGGCGGCGCCGCGGATTCGCCCAGATGGCTGGTGCGGTTCAACTCCGCCATGATGCCCGCCAGCTTGTCCACGAACACCTCGATGCGGGCGGTTCGCTTGTCATTGATGAGCAAGGCAAAAATGTTCCGGGCCAGCCGAATTTCCGGCACGTCCAAAACCACCACGTTCTCCGGCTTGTTTTGCAGGGCAAGCTCAGGGACAAGGGCCGCGCCCAGGCCCACGCTGGCCAGTTGCAAGCTGGCGTTGAAGTCGTCGCTGTAGGCTGCCACGCGCGGGTGCAGATTGCAGCTGGCAAAAAGCCTTTCAATCACGGCAGCGTCACTGGTTCCGGGGTGGTGCATGATCCACGGCATGTCGGAGAGGTGCTGAGCCTCCATGACGGAGCCGGCACGAATTCCCCAGGCCTTGGGCAGCACCACCCGGAAGTTGTCGTCCCCAATCCATTGCCGGTTGATGGTGTGCGGCCACGCCAGGCCGGACTGGCCCACCTGGTACACCAGCGCAACGTCCAATTCGCCACCGCTGCGCAAGCCGCCAATGGTCTGTTGCGGCTCACCCACCGACACGTGCAAGTTGATGCCAAGGCCCGGCCACTCGGGACTGCGCAACAACCGGGGCAGTGCATAGGTCGCCAGTGACGGGAAGATGCCGAGCCGTAGCTCTTGACTGGTGCCTTCCTCCGTGCGGGAGCTGGCCGCCAGTAGTGCATCGATGTCAGTGAGCACCTTGGCTGCGTGCCGGGACATGACCAGTGCCGCGTCAGTGGGCAGCACGCTGCGGGCCGAGCGCTTAAACAAGGTGACCCCGCTGTCCCGCTCAAGCGTGGACATTTGCTGTGAAACGGCCGACGCCGTGTACCCCAGCTGGGTAGCCGCCGCCGCAAAAGACCCGCGCCGGACCACCTCCAGCAGTGTTTGCAAATGCACGGGGTTGATCACGTGGGTCTTCCTTCACTTGGCAGGGCTCGTTCCTAGCAAGCATAAGTGTCCGCGTGCTGTAACGCGGCGGTGACACAGCCGCGAGAGTTGTTATGTACATTTGTACATAACGACTCTTGACTCAAGAATGGAACCAGCCATGACGCACCCATATTTTGCCAACGATCCCCGCAGCATGCGCCAACGCATGGAAGCCGGAGACCTCTACCTGGCCGAGGATGTGGAACTGGCTGTGGCATCACAGCGCGCCATCACCGCGGCCCACCGCTATGGACAGCTGTGGCCCGAGGATCGCGAGGCGGCCGAGGCGATCCTGGCGGACCTCATTGGCTCGCTGGGGGAGGGAGTGGAAATCCGCCCGCCACTGTTCGTGGACTATGGCCGGTACATCACCATTGGCCCCGGCACGTTCATCAACTACAACCTCACGGCCTTGGACGTTGCCCCCATCACCATCGGCGCCGACGTCATGATCGGGCCCAACGTCCAGCTCCTGACACCCACGCACCCACTCGAGTCCTGGTTGCGCCGCGACAAACTCGAGGCGGCCAAGCCCATCACCATTGGCGACAATGTGTGGCTGGGCGGCGGCGTCATTGTGCTGCCCGGCGTCACGATCGGCGAGAACACGGTGGTGGGTGCGGGCTCCGTTGTGACCAAGGATCTTCCCGCCAATGTGGTGGCCGTGGGAAACCCGGCCCGCATCAGCAAGACGCTGGCGTGAGTGCGCAGCAGGGGGAAAGCAAGCCGCGCCGCCGCTATGATCCGGACCGCCGGGCCAATATCAGTGACGCGGCCCTGGACGTTGTGGCGGAGCACGGAGTGGCCGGGACAACGTACCGCAAGATTGCCGAACGCGCGGGCGTTCCCTTGGGCTCATTGACGTACCACTTCGGGTCCCTGGATGAACTGCTTGGCGAGGCGTTCACCAAAATGGCCAATCACACAGCCGACGGTTTTGACACGGCCATGGCCCAGGTAGGCGACGAGACGGCGGCCCGCTCCGCCGTCGTCAGTCTCATCATGGGAGAACTCCTGAATGACCCCCGCACCATGGTGCTCTCCTACGAGCTCTATGCGCTGGCCACCCGCCGCCCGGACATGCGGCGCGTGACAGATGCCTGGATGGCGCGCAGCCGGGTGGCGCTCGGCAAATTCTTTGACCCGGAGACCACGCTCATGCTGGACGCCCTGATTGAGGGCCTGTCCATGCACCGGGCGCTGTCCCTGGCCCCCATGCCCAGAAGCACTGTTGTTGCAGCTGTTGAACGAATCGTGAGAATCCCTCGAGCCTGAGAATGGCAAAAGCTCCCACGATTCCCCTCCACGTCCCCGCGCCATTCTGGATGGTGGTGCCCGAGCCTGCACCGCATCGGCAGTGGCGGGTCCAGCTGTCATAAAGCGGGCCCGGGCTATTATCAGGGCGGGGCGCTGAGAGTAAAGTGGGGGCCAAACTCGTCCCTTTACTGGAAGAGGTCAGCGATGCCTGATACCGCCAGTGCCCGCGCGGGGGAAGAGGGTGGTGGGCCGCGCCGCGCCGGCCGACATGTCTCCACAGCCACCCCCGCCTGCTGGTGCGGCGAGGTCTGAGCTGTCGAAACCGTGGGGCGGAGTCCCGCCAGCGCCACTGGGCTCGGGTCCTGCGTTTCAAGCCGTCGGCGAGGTGGCAGCGCCGCTTCTTGCTGGTTTCTCCATAACTCTCATTGGCGTGATCGCCCAGAGTCCCGGCTCGTTCCGGTGGGCGGGACTGAGCCTGCTGCTGCTTTCCTTCGCTGTTGGTTTGCTCTTGTTCGCTGTGCAGGCAGGATTCCACGCACGGCAGGTGTACTGGACCCGCGATGACCTCCTGGCGTGGTTCAGGGGACCACTGACGCAAAAGAGCGAGGAGATCTTCGGCTCCATGCACAACAGCGACCGCCAGCGGTGGGAGACGTGGAAGAACCGGACCAGACGGTGCTACAACGTCGGGATCATCATGCTCTTGCTGGCGGTGGCTGTCATGCTCGCGCCGCGCACGGCCGGCGGACCCGACCTGATCTCCGCCGCTGATGACCTCTTTCGGTGGGCAGCGGCTGCGTTCGCGGCCGTGCTTGCTGTTGCCGAGATTATTTGGTGGCGGACAACTATTAAGAGGAGAAATGATCGTGATGGCTAACGGCTTTGACGATGAATTCGGGACACAGTCCGTGGCGGGCTGGCGTGGGGGAACCCGGCACATCCAGGTTTCGAAGCTGCCGTTTGACCTGCACCTCACCAGCGGGCCGGAACCGGCGTTGGTGGATCTGACCGAGGCCTGTGGTTCCGCGGAACCGTTGTTTCTGCGGCTGCTTCCAGCCACCACGGTGCGATTCCGTGAAAAGGGCATCGAGGTTCGCAGCCCGCACTTTCAGAACCCCATGATCCTCCGGGCCACTGTTCGGCTGGGTACTGAGATCATCATTGGTCCCGAAGCGATCGCGCCGGGAACCTTGCTGACCTGCTCCCATGGCTTCTCACCACCGGCCCTGTGCCCGGAGTACCCGCACCAATGATCGGCGGGCATCGCCGGCGGTGCCCGTACCATCGGTCTTGTGGTGCTGTGCTCACAGGCGCCGACCACCAGGGCCGACACGCCAGAAAACCAGACACGCCGCTGCAATTTTTGTGATTAACTCTTCCACAGCCTGTGGACATCTTGGGTTAAACCTTGAGTTCTGGCGCTTTTAAATGGAGCAGCCTGTGGATGAGCGGTGCATAAAATGACAAACGTGTAATACATCATGTTGGGGTCATTTACTGGCGGGTGCACTAGATGTAGTATTGAAACATCAAATAAAGCAGTTTGGGCCAACGCTTAAAACGCTGGCGAGGCCGTAGCTGAAAGCTCTCAGGCCCCACCTACGGCGAGTGGGCCCCTGCGGAATGTGAACGCTAATTTAGAGAATAGTTTTTTCGACAAGGGGAACCCGATCATGACCGTTACGGTTTACACCAAGCCTGCGTGTGTTCAGTGCAACGCAACCTACCGCGCCTTGGACAAGAAGGGGATCGAGTACAAGAGTGTGGATATCTCCACCGATCCGCAGGCGCTGGAGCACGTTCTCAGTCTCGGCTACCAGCAGGCACCGGTTGTCATTACCGACGCTGATCACTGGTCAGGATTCCGTCCGGACAAGATCGCCGAGATCAACCAGAATGCAGCCGTCAGCGTCGCCTGATAGTCGGCGGGATATCCCGCCACCAAATTGCTGTGCACAGGTGCGCGGGCGATGGGGCTGGCCATTGAAGGCTGGCCCCATCACCCGCAAGTAAGTAGTTGGAAAGCGATTGTCATGTCAGCCGTAGCAGCACAACCCGCTGTTGGTCAGCTAACCTCTCGAACCACCAGTAGCCGGTTGATTTACTTCTCGTCAACGTCTGAAAACACCCACCGCTTCGTTGAAAAACTTCGACTGGACGCGGCGCGGCTGCCGGTTTACACCTATGAAGACACGCTTTTAGCTCAAGAACCCTATGTCCTTGTCCTTCCCACCTATGGGGGCGACGAAGGGCACGGGGCAGTACCAAAACAGGTCATCAAGTTCCTCAACGTGGCGGAAAATCGCGATCTGATTCGCGGCGTCATTGGCGCCGGGAACACAAATTTTGGCGAAACCTATTGCCTAGCCGGAGACATTGTTGCTGCGAAGTGCAATGTCACCCATTTATACCGTTTTGAACTGATGGGCACGTCGGAAGACGTGGACCGCGTTCACGAAGGATTGGAAGAATTTTGGACACGATTGCCGCAGAGCCAGGCACAGCAGTGAAGGCCTCAAAGAGCATGCCCGCAGCATGGGAAGGCATGGGCTATCACGAGCTCAATGCCATGCTGAATCTCTACAACGCCGACGGCGAGATCCAGTTCGACGCCGACCGCGCCGCTGCCCGCCAGTACTTCCTGCAGCACGTGAACAACAACACCGTGTTCTTCCATGACCTGGAAGAAAAGCTGGATTACCTGGTGAAGAACGAGTACTACGAGCGCGAGACGCTTGACCAGTACACGATGAACTTCATTCGTGAGCTGTACAACCATGCGTACAAGAAGAAGTTCCGCTTTGAGACCTTCCTGGGCGCGTTCAAGTTCTACACGTCCTACACGCTGAAGACGTTCGACGGTAACCGCTACCTGGAGCGCTACGAAGACCGTGTCTGCATGGTTGCCCTGCACCTGGCCCGCGGTGACGAGGCCCTGGCCATGAAGATGGTTGATGAGATCATCGGCGGACGCTTCCAGCCTGCCACCCCCACGTTCCTGAACGCCGGCAAGCGCCAGCGCGGCGAGCTGGTCTCCTGCTTCCTGCTCCGCATCGAAGACAACATGGAGTCCATTGGCCGCTCCATCAACTCCGCCTTGCAGCTGTCCAAGCGTGGCGGCGGTGTGGCGTTCGCGCTGACCAACATCCGCGAGGTGGGCGCGCCCATCAAGCAGATCGAGAACCAGTCCTCCGGCGTCATCCCCGTGATGAAGCTTCTCGAGGACAGCTTCTCCTACGCCAACCAGCTCGGTGCCCGCCAGGGTGCGGGGGCCGTGTACCTGCACGCCCACCACCCGGATATCAACCGCTTCCTGGACACCAAGCGTGAAAACGCCGATGAAAAGGTTCGCATCAAGACCCTTTCCTTGGGTGTTGTGGTTCCGGACATCACCTTTGAGCTGGCCAAGCGCGACGAGGACATGTACCTGTTCTCCCCGTACGACGTCGAAAAGGTTTACGGCATGCCGTTCTCCGACATCTCGGTCACCGAGAAGTACTACGAGATGGTTGACGACGCCCGCATCAAGAAGACGAAGATCAAGGCCCGCGAGTTCTTCCAGACCCTCGCCGAGATCCAGTTCGAGTCCGGCTACCCGTACATCATGTTTGAAGACACGGTGAACCGTGCCAACCCGATCGACGGCAAGATCATCATGAGCAACCTGTGCTCCGAGATCCTGCAGGTTTCTGCTCCCACCACGTACAACGATGACTTGTCCTACGCTGATACCGGCAAGGACATCTCCTGCAACCTGGGCTCGTTGAACATTGCCAAGGCCATGGACTCACCGGACTTCGCCAGCACCATTGAGACCTCCATCCGTACGCTGACGGCTGTCTCCGACATGTCCAACATCACCAGTGTTCCCTCCATCGCCAAGGGCAACGACCAGTCGCACGCCATTGGCCTGGGGCAGATGAACCTGCACGGTTACTTGGCTCGCGAGCGGGTCCACTACGGCTCCGAAGAGGGCCTGGACTTCACCAACATCTACTTCTACTCAGTGGTCTACCACTGCATCCGGGCGTCCAACCTGATCGCCATGGAGACCGGCACAACGTTTGCCGGCTTCGAAAAGTCCAAGTACGCCAGCGGCGAGTTCTTTGACAAGTACACGGATCAGGAATGGGTTCCGCAGACAGCCAAGGTTGTGGAGATGTTTGATGGCATCCACATCCCCACCCAGGAAGACTGGCGTGCGCTGAAGGCTTCCGTCATGGAGCACGGCATCTACAACCAGAACCTGCAGGCCGTCCCGCCCACAGGCTCCATCAGCTACATCAACAACTCCACGTCCTCGATCCACCCGGTGGCATCGCGCATTGAAATCCGCAAGGAAGGCAAGCTGGGCCGCGTCTACTACCCGGCCCCGTACCTGACCAACGACAACCTTGAGTACTACAAGGATGCCTATGAGCTGGGTTTCGAAGCGACCATTGACACCTACGCCGCCGCAACGCAGCACGTGGATCAGGGCCTGTCGCTGACATTGTTCTTCAAGGACACCGCCACCACGCGTGACATCAACAAGGCCCAGATTTATGCCTGGAAGAAGGGCATCAAGACCATTTACTACATTCGTCTCCGCCAGCTCGCGCTGGAAGGGACCGAGGTGGAAAATTGTGTTTCTTGCATGTTGTAGCACCACATAACTGAAGAGTACGACGGCGGGTGCGTCCCGCCGTCGTACCTTTGGCTTAAGATTGATCTGGCCCATGCGGCTACCAGGATTTTTACAAGGAGAGAAGCAGTCATGACACCGGAGAAGCTGAAGTTGGCGAGCCATGTAACGGCCATCAACTGGAATCGGATTGAGGACGAGAAGGACGTAGACGTCTGGAACCGCCTGGTCAACAACTTCTGGCTGCCGGAAAAAGTGCCGCTGTCCAATGACATCCAGTCCTGGGCCACGCTGACACCGGACGAGCAGCTGCTCACCATGCGCGTGTTCACGGGCCTGACCTTGCTGGACACCCTGCAGGGCACCGTTGGCGCCGTTTCGCTGATCCCGGACGCCATCACCCCGCATGAGGAAGCCGTCTACACGAACATTGCGTTCATGGAATCGGTGCACGCCAAGAGCTACTCCTCGATCTTCTCCACGCTGTGCTCCACGAAGGAAATCGACGAGGCCTTCCGCTGGTCGGTGGAGAACGTGAACCTGCAGAAGAAGGCTCAGATCATTGAGTCCTACTACTACGGCGACGATCCCCTCAAGCGCAAGATTGCCTCCACCCTGCTGGAATCCTTCCTGTTCTATTCGGGCTTCTACCTGCCCATGTACTGGTCTTCACGGGCCAAGCTGACAAACACCGCAGACCTGATCCGCCTGATCATCCGCGATGAGGCCGTGCACGGCTACTACATTGGCTACAAGTACCAGAAGGGTCTTGAGGGCCTCTCCGAAGAGCGCAAGGAAGAACTGAAGGCTTACACCTTCGAGCTCATGTTTGAGCTGTACGAGAACGAGGTTCAGTACACGCACGACCTTTACGACTCCGTCGGCCTGGCCGAGGACGTTAAGAAGTTCCTGCACTACAACGCCAACAAGGCGCTCATGAACCTGGGCTACGAAGCCATGTTCCCGGCCGCCGTGACGGACGTGAACCCGGCCATCCTGTCCGCGCTCTCACCGAATGCCGACGAGAACCACGACTTCTTCTCCGGCTCCGGTTCCTCCTACGTGATTGGCAAGGCTGTCAACACCGAGGACGACGACTGGGACTTCTAACTCCTCGCAACCAATGCGCGCAGCCTCACCGATTCGGTGGGGTTGCGCGCATTGTGCGTTAAGCCCAACGCGGTTCCGAAACCGGCAATATTTTACCGATTTTGCCTCACCTCTGCCCCTGTGCGCTGCGTTCGGCTATTTTCGGCAAAATATTGCCGAAATGACAATTGTGGTGCACGATTGCAAGTAGAGATGCCGAAATCGGCATTATCTTGCCGTTCGGAGGAGCGTCGTGGATAGTATTACCGCCGTAGCTGCCAGCATTCGCAGTGCCCGCAAGGCTGCAGGGCTGACCCAGGAAGACCTGGCCAACCTCGCCGAGACCTCGGAGCGCACCATCCGGGCCATCGAAACGGGGACCGGTAATCCTTCGCTGCGGGCGGTGGTGGCTGCGGCCAACGTTCTGGGGCTACGTCTGACGGTGACCCGATGACTCAGGATCTCCAGCACCTCAAGCTCATTCGCGAAGCCGACGTCTACAAAGGTGGAGCCTTAGCTGGCTATCTCTCGCGCACCCAACAAGGCGGCGTGCGTTTCGTCTACCGGGATAGCTACCTGGCTGGCGGTGATTTGCCTGTGGCGTTCTCCCTGCCCCTGTCACCAGTGGCGGTCGAGACCCAAAACGGGGCGCTGCCGCCGTTCTTCGCGGGCCTTTTGCCCGAGGGCCACCGCCTGACCGTCTTGAAGAACGCTGCCAAGACAAGTTTCGACGACGAGCTCTCCCTCCTGCTGGCCGTCGGGGCTGATGTGCCCGGCAATGTTCAAGTGGTCCCCGCCGGAGAAACGCCCGCCGAGCCCGAACCGCTTGCCGACAGCTCGCATCCGGAGGAACTGGACTTCGCCGTGCTGGCTAATGCCGTGGATCTCCACGGCCTGCCTGGCGTCCAGGACAAGGCCAGTGCGTCCATGCTGACCACACCTCTGGCCCTGCGCGGAATGCGCTACCTGCTCAAACTGGATCCCGCCGAAAACCCGCACCTGGTGGTCAATGAGGCTGTCCATCTGGATGGAGCCAAGAAGCTCAAGGTTCCGGTGGCCGCGAGCAGGGTCATCAGTGACAGGAACGGTCTTGCCGGCCTGCTCGTGGAACGTTTCGACCGGGTCAAGGGTGCGGGGGAGGCCTGGGTGCGGTTGCCTCTAGAGGACGGAACGCAGGTGCTCGGGCTGCCCCCGGCCTCCAAGTACAGTGTCACCTCCGAGGAGGTAGTTATGGCGCTGGCCCGTCAGTGCCAAGCCCCGGTTGTGGCCCAACGCAATATGTATCTGCAATTCGCCTTCGCATGGTTGACCGGAAACGGAGACCTCCACGCCAAGAATCTGTCGGTCTTGGGCAACGCCGGGGGGGCATTCGGCATGGCCCCCATCTACGATGTGCCCTGCACGCTCGTCTACGGCGACACCACTATGGCGCTGTCCATTGCTGGCAGGTACAAGAACCTCAAGGCACGCCACTGGGCAGAATTTGCGCAGTCCCTTGGCCTGCCCCAGAAGGCTGCAGCGGCTGCCAACACGTTGGCCTTGAATGCAGCCTGCTCCGTGTCTCTGGAGGACCTGCCGTTCAGCGGCTCCCCGCTCCGCGGCGCACAGCGGGAACTGCGGTTCAGGCGCGCGGAATTCATGGACTAGCGGCCACGGTTCGGCAGGGCGCGGAGCTGCGTTGTTGGTACCGTAGACGCCATGGACCAGGACAATTCCCCCACACGCCCGACGTCAGCGGCAGCCCGATTTGTTCGTGATGCCGCTGCGCTGGTGCGTCCAGGCAGGCTTGGCAGCAACCGCGACCCCGGCGATGCCTGGGTTGAGGGGGCGCAGGGCAAGTTCTGGGGGAGGTTTGGCTCTGCCGGATTGCTGGTGTTCGACGCCGGCCGCGGCGTCCTGCTCCAGCACCGGGCCATCTGGTCCCACCATGGCGGCACCTGGGGACTGCCCGGTGGAGCCCTGCACCAAGGGGAAACTGCCGTGGACGGCGCACTGCGCGAGGCCTGGGAAGAAGCCGGCGTGCCGTGGGAGAACGTGGAACTCCTGTTCACCTCTGTTTTTGACGTGGGGTACTGGAGCTACACCACAGTGGCCGTTGAGGCTGTGGTGCCATTCGAACCTGTCATCAGCGACCCCGAGAGTCTGGCCCTGGAGTGGGTGCCCCTTGAAGCCGTCTCCACATTGCCGCTGCACCCGGGTTTCGGAACAGCGTGGCAGGGGCTGCGGCACCGCCTTGAGGGTAGACGCTAAGGACAACTGTTCACCCGCTTCCGAATAGCCTCAGTCACGCGGTCCAAGACAAGCTAGGATTCGGTCATGTCAGATCAATACGTCCGTCGCGTCATCCGCATGTTTCCCGACTACGGTCATCGGTGGCCGTTGTGGGAGAACACCACTGCTCAGGGACAGACGAAATACACCATGGAACCGTCAGACTTTGGCCTGTCGGAGAGTCTCACGCTCCGACTACGCACGTGGTACGACGCTTGGGATGCTGAGAACTTGGATGACAGTGAGTGGAGTTCGCCGGAAAATGAAATCGCGTGGAACATAGAGGGTGTCAGTATTGCTGAGCAACTTCGCGAAGAAGTCAAAGCCTTCGCTGACGTGGAATACGACGTGTAGGGTCACCGCCTGCAAACGACATCATCAAGGCCATCCAAAGGTTTCGTTAACGGAAATTCGCAGTCATCTGACGCGCACTGTATGGCGGAATTACGGGCCGAAGTCATGCGGCCCGACCTTGATTGACTTGGCCGCCGGAGAAGACATCGGACTTGTGGCACTACGCCCCGAGCACGACGCCGTGTGGCTTGAACACTTCTACCTCGCCACGCAATACCAAGGCCTGGGCATCGGCGGCGAAGTCCTCACCGGCATTATGGCGGAGTACGATTCCTCAAAGCCCTTCCGCCTCAATGTTCTCCAAGGCGCCGCTCGGCCGCAACGTGCCGAAGTGGGATGCTTGTTGTGTGTATCCGAAAAAAAACACCAATGCGCCAATAGTCGCCATTCGCCCTTACCGTTTCGCGGATGCTGCAGATACCTTGGCGATTTTCCTTGCCGCTGTCACCGTAACCGCTGCCGCAGATTACTCGATGGAACAGATTCAGGCGTGGGCGCGGCCTGAAACGCGCGAAATCTCCACCTGGCACGCCGCTATGCACGCGAGGAACAGCTATGTGGCGGCCGTGGATGGACAGCCAGCAGGCTTCTCCGACGTGGGCCCACAAGGGTACATAGACATGTTGTTCGTGGCCCCGCGCTATCTGCGGCTCGGGGTTGCGCGGCAACTGCTCGGCCACGTGGAATCCCACGCGCGTGCCCATCGGCTGACTGAGTTGACCGCCAACGTCAGCATCACGGCCCGTCCCTTCTTCGAGCGCCACGGTTTCGTTGTCAAGGCAGAACAACACCCTGTGATGGTCGGCGTGCAGCTAACCAACTACGCAATGAAGAAGGCCCTCCTCGGCAACTGATCTGCGCAGGAGCCAACAAGTGAGGGCTCACCCTCGGCCCGGGATCGATTAATCCGCGGTGGTGTGCCAAGAGGTGGACTTTGACGGACTCAATCGTCAGGGGTAGCAGCCACGCCACTAGAGCCCCAACAGCTCCACGGTGGCGGCGCGCATGTCCATCTTGCGCACCTTGCCCGTCACTGTCATGGGGAACTCGTTGACCACCATGACGTAGCGCGGCACCTTGTGGCGGGACAGCTGGCCCTCGCAGTATGCTGCCACGGCGGCTTGGTCCAGCAGCGCGGCGCCCGGTTTCATCATGATCCAGGCGCACAGTTCCTCGCCGTACACCTCATCCGGCACCCCAATGACCTGGACGTCGGCAACATCCGGGTGATGGTAGAGGAACTCCTCAATTTCTCTCGGGTACAGATTCTCCCCTCCCCGAATCACCATGTCCTTGATCCGTCCCACGATGTTGACGTAGCCGTCGCTGAACATGACTGCCAGATCGCCCGTGTGCATCCACCGGTCAGCATCAATGGCGGTGGCGGTCTTCTCCGGATCATTCCAGTACCCCAGCATGACCGAGTAGCCGCGGGTGCAAAATTCGCCGGGCGTGCCGCGTGGAACCGTAAGTCCGGTGGCCGGATCCACAATTTTGACCTCCAGATGCGGGTGCGCCCGGCCCACCGTCTCGGTCCGGTGCGCCACGTCGTCGTCAGTCTGTGTCTGCATGGACACCGGCGACGTCTCCGTCATGCCATACGCAATGGACACCTGCGCCATGTGCATCTGGCCCATGCACCGCTTCATAACCTCCACGGGGCAGGGGGAGCCAGCCATGATGCCTGTGCGCAAGCTGGAGAGGTCATAGCTGTCAAAGCTGGGCAGATTCAGCTCCGCGATGAACATGGTGGGCACCCCGTACAGGGCCGTGCAGCGCTCCTCCTGCACGGCCGCCAGGGTGGCTGCAGGGTCAAAGGACACGGCCGGAATGATGATGGCGGCACCGTGCGTGGTGGCGCCCAGGTTCCCCATGACCATGCCGAAGCAGTGGTAAAACGGCACCGGTACGCAGAGCCTGTCCTGCTCGGTGAACTTGATGGTCTCCGTCACGAAGTAGCCGTTGTTCAGGATGTTGCGGTGGCTCAACGTGGCACCCTTGGGGTAGCCCGTGGTGCCCGAGGTGTACTGGATGTTGATGGGATCGTTCGGATCCAACCCCTTCATGACATCTTCGACGGCGTCAACCGCCACCACTGACCCGCCCGCCACGAGTGCGTCCCAGGAATCGGTGCCGATGTACACAACGTCTACCAGCGCCGCGCATTCGGGCAGGACGGCCTCGATCATGGCGACATAGTCCGAGCTGCGGAACGTGGGCATTGCCACCAGCATGCGCAGGCCCGACTGCTGCACGGCATACTTGAGTTCGTGGGTCCGGTAGGAGGGGTTGACGTTGACCAGAATGGCGCCGATCGTGGCCGTGGCGTACTGGATGAGCACCCATTCGGGCACATTGGGCGCCCAGATGCCCACCCGGTCTCCCTTGCCCACCCCGGCGGCGAGCAGGCCGCGGGCCAGGGCATCGACGTCGTGCTTCAACTGCGCATATGTCCACCGGCGCCCGGACGGGACGTCAACCAGGGCCTCCCTGTCCGGGAAGCGGCTGGCTGTGCGGGCAAAGTTGGCTCCTATTGTCTCGGTCAGAAGTGGAGTGGAGGACGGGCCGGACGTGTGGGACAGCTGAGCATCGTTGGTCATGCTTTCGATGCTAGCCCCGAACCGTGCAACTGTGCGTTACCTCACGCAGCTGGCTAGGGTGGTGGGATGGAAGAAAGCTGCAGGCGGCTGTGCCCGATGCGGCGTACAGCCGGGTGAGTCATCCCGAACGGTTCGGGGGCCTGCATGAGGTGGCCGATGCGCTCGTGGAGCATCTTCTCAGTCACTACGACTGTGTGCGCCAGGACGGGCTGGCGTTGCTGCCCCAACAGGGTGGCATGGAGAACCAGGAGGTGGCAGCACTTCGAGCCGTGAAGGTGACCCCGGCAAACGCGCATGCTGCCCCGCTCATCTTTGAATACCTGGATTTTCCATCCGTTCAAATTCACGCTGGACTGCTGCATGCCGCTCCGGGTCCGAACTGCGGCTGCGACGCCTGCGATGAAACGCTGGACACGGCCGCCGAAGAATTGGAGCGGCTGGTTTTTGCCATTGCTGCGGGCGAATACAAGGAGTGGATCACGGGCGGGTTGAGCCCGGCCCTACACATGAGCATGGCGTTCCCGGGAGGCAGCAGCAGTTCGTCGCTGCCGCTGCGCCACAGCCGCCTCCCCAAGGGAAGGATCAAGGCGGCACAAGGGGTCTTCAAGAACCTGCCCGGCGGCTGGCAGTCGTGGCCCAAGCGAGCAACGTCATGACGCCAAAATTAGGGCATCCTCGCCTATATTCGTTAGGATAGGTATGACTAATAGCTCAGCATTCTGTGGCTATATTATTTTGATTACCCAGGGGGTAGCGCGCGCTCATGATGGACAGCATCGTCTCCCTACCTTTCATCTGGGCCTTTCTGATCTTGTTCGGCATCGTCATGCTGCGTTCCAACGCCACCTACTGGGCGGGCCGCGGTCTTGCCGCCGGCGGACGCAAGACGAAGCTGCAAAAGCATCTGGACTCCCCGGCCGTGTTGCGGGCAGAAAAAATCATTGCCCGCTGGGGTGCCCCTGCCGTGAGTGTGAGCTTTTTGACCATCGGCGTGCAAACAGCCATCAACACCTCCGCCGGCCTGGGCCGCATGCCCCTGCGCCGCTACATCCCGGCCACAGTAGTTGGGTCCATTGCCTGGGCCACCATCTACGCAACCATCGGCCTTGCCGCCTTTGACGCGGCCATTGCCGCTGCCGCAGGATCGCCCCTGGCCCTCATCGGGCTGGTGCTGGTGGTTGGCGTGGCCGCCCTGAGCGTCCACTTGTTCCGCGTGTCCCGGAATCGCAAGCTGGACAAGAGCGCCCTGGATGACTGCCCCGTCATGACCCCGGACGTTGCAAGCCCTTCCACCCAGCAGGCCTAACCTCCCGTTTGGATTACCCGGTGCTGCTCCCGGTAGAGTCATAGCCATGCCGGAGAACACAACGCAGTGCGCCGCAGAGGCGACGTCGTATTACCACCATCTGGGTGGAGACCGTTACGCGTCCACCATTCACGCCCAGGGCGCCTGGAATACGCACGAACAGCACATGGCCCCCGTCACGGGCATCATGGTTCACGCACTGGAGCACTTTGAGCCCCGCCCGGACATGCGCCTGGCCCGGCTGAGCTTTGACATTCTGGGACTTATTCCGGCCGGCGAGTTCACCATCGAAACAACGCTTTTGCGTCCCGGTAAAACCATTGAACTCCTACAGGCGGAGCTGGTGGCCGAGGGTCGCGTGGCGGTCCGTGTCACGGCCTGGCGTTTGCAAACCACTGACACCACAGCCGTTGAAGCCTATGAAGACGAACCCATGGAAAATCTGGACGCTGCCACCGCCTGGGATGGCATGACCAGCTGGCCCGGCGGCTTTATCAAGACCCTTGAAGGCCGTTCCAACCCCGATCACCGCCCCGGCCGAGGACGCGCCTGGCTGCACAGTCCCTACACCATGCTCGACGGCGGTGAGCACTCCTCGGCGCTGGTGCGCCTTTTGGGACTGGCCGACAGCGCCAATGGTGTGTCGGCACGCATGGCACCGGTTCCCGGCGGCTTCATGTTCCCCAACGTTGACCTGTCCATCCACATTTACCGCGAACCTGTGGGTGAATGGCTGGGGCTGGACACGCACGTGACCATTGCCGGTGACGGCATCGGCTTGACGTCCTCCGTGCTCAATGACATCAAGGGACCCTTTGCGCGCACGGAACAGATCCTGACCATCCGAGCCATCCCGCACCGCCCATGAGCGCCATGATGGCCCCGCTGCTTCAGGTCCACCGCCAGTTGCAGAATCGGGGCGCCGAAGCCGATTTGAACCACGCACTTGAACTGTTGGCGAGGGTGAAAACAGGCGAACAGTCGAACATGCTCCGGCTCTACCGCCCGGAACCCACAGTGGCCTTTGGACAGCGCGACACCAGGCTGGACGGCTTCGGCTATGCCGAACAGGTCTCCCGGGAGCACGGCTTTGTCCCTGCGGTGCGCAAAGCCGGCGGACGGGCTGCCGCCTACCACCAGGGCACACTTGTGGTGGACCACCTGCAACGCGAGGACGACGCCATCGCGGGGGCTAAGGCGAGGTTTGGCTTCTTCGGGGACCTCTTCACCGAAGCCCTGCAAAGCCTGGGCGTGGCTGCCGCCGTCGGTGAGATCCCCGGCGAATACTGTCCCGGCGAATACAGTGTCTACGGCAGTGGCCCGGCAGGCCGGATCAAACTGGTGGGCACAGCCCAGCGCGTGGTCTCCGGCGCCTGGCTGTTCAGTTCGGTGATTGTTGTTGAAGACTCGGCACCCATCCGCAGCGTCCTCACGGGCACCTATGCCGCCCTGGGGCTGGAGTGGGATCCGGCAACTGCCGGCGCCGCCCAGGACCTGGTTCCAGAGATCACAGTGGACGATGTGGAGGACGCCGTGTTGGCCGCCTATGCACAGCACACGGAACTGGTCCACCCCTAGCCGCCCAGGCCAGCGTCCATCCGTTAGACACATGATGTGGGTGTCACGCAACAACACCCACATCACGTGTCCAATGGAATCGGGCAGCCCGGATCTACTGCTGCGCGGCTGCCAGGATCCCCGGCGCCTCGGCCGCAATCGTGGTGGAGTCGCCGTGGCCGGTGTTGACCACCGTGTCCGCGGGTAGGGTCAGCAACCGCTCCTTAATGGAGGCAACAATGGTGGGGAAGTCACTGTAGGAGCGCCCTGTTGCCCCTGGCCCGCCGTTGAACAAGGTGTCTCCGGTGAAAACAGTACCCAGCGCCTCGGCGTAAAAGCACGTTGAGCCGGGGGAGTGCCCGGGCGTGTGCAACGCCCGCAGCACAGTGCCGGCCACCTCAAAGGTGTCGCCGTCCGCGATGGGGGAATCCGGTGAAGTGCCCGGGAAGAGGGATTCCCACAGCATCTGGTCTGCCGGGTTCATGAGCACTGGTGCCCCCACCAAGTCGGCAAAGTCCCGCGCGAAACGGATGTGGTCGTCGTGGCCGTGGGTCAGCAATACCGCTTTGACTGTACGTTCCCCCACGGCTTCCTTGATGGCGCCGGGGTTGTGGGCGGGGTCGATCACGTACACCTGGGTGTCGTCGCCAACGATCCAGACGTTGTTGTCCACGTCCCAGGTGCCGCCGTCGAGCGAGAATGTGCCTTTGGTCACCAGGCGTTCAATGCGGGCGCTCATACGAACTCCACCACCGAACGCAGCACGGAGCCCTGACCCATTTTGGTGAAGGCAGCCTCAATGTCGTTGATGGTGATGCGTTCGCTCACAAAGGCGTCCAAATCCAGTTTGCCCTGCTTGTAGAGCTCCACCAGCATGGGGAAATCGCGCGAGGGCAGGCAATCGCCATACCAGGAAGACTTCAGGGATCCGCCGCGGCCAAACACATCCAGCAACGGCAGGTCCAGCACCATCTCCGGGGTGGGCACACCCACCAGCACCACTGTGCCGGCAAGGTCGCGGGCGTAGAAGGCTTGCTTGTAGGTTTCGGGACGTCCGACGGCGTCAATCACCACATCTGCACCGAACCCGCCGGTGTGGTTCTGGATGGCGAGCACGGCATCCTCCTGCGAGGCATCCACCGTGTGCGTGGCGCCGAGTTTCACGGCCGCCGCAAGCTTCTGCGGATCGCGGTCAACGGCAACGATGGTGGTGGCGCCGGCAAGTGCCGCCCCGGCAATGGCCGCCGAGCCCACGCCGCCGCAGCCGATGACTGCCACGGAGTCCCCGCGCTTGACGTTGCCGGTGTTGATGGCCGCTCCAATGCCGGCCATGACGCCGCAGCCCAGCAGGCCCACGGCGCCCGGGTCAACGTCCGGGTCAACCTTGGTGCACTGGCCGGCCGCCACAAGTGTCTTCTCAATGAAGGCGCCGATGCCCAATGCGGGGGAGAGGACAGTGCCGTCCTCGAGGGTCATCTTCTGCGTGGCGTTGGCGGTGTTGAAACAGTACTGGCCCTGGCCCTTGCTGCAGGCGCGGCAGGTACCGCACACGGCACGCCAGTTCAGGATGACCCGGTCGCCCGGGACCACGTTGGTGACCCCGGCACCCACGGCACTCACAACACCTGTTGCCTCGTGTCCCAGCAGGAACGGGAAATCATCGCTGATCCCGCCCTGCTTGTAGTGCAGGTCGGTATGGCAAACACCGCTGGTCAAAATATCCACGAGTGCTTCGCC
Organism: Arthrobacter sp. HLT1-20; assembly: GCF_054510895.1. NCBI lineage: Bacteria > Bacillati > Actinomycetota > Actinomycetes > Micrococcales > Micrococcaceae > Arthrobacter > Arthrobacter sp. HLT1-20. The sequence goes on from NZ_JBTNDR010000006.1 coordinate 56,607, forward strand.
CGGGCCCGGGTCCGGGACCAGGATGGTTTCGATTGTGACGGCCGCGTCCTTGCTCAGGACTACTGCGCCTTTGACCTTATGCACCATGGAAGAGCTCCTAGAATCCGCTGTGTTCCCTGTCAGGAACATCAAATGAGGTTCCTGACAGGCTACACGGCTTCATGCACCGGCCCTGACTAGGCTGCGAGCCTGGCCACCACGTCCTTGAGGGAGGGGTTGGTTGCTGCCGTGCCGTCCGGGAACAGGATGGTGGGGACGGTCTGGTTGCCGTCGTTGAGGCTTTCCACGAGCTCTGCCGTGCCGGGAACATCTTCGATGTTGATCTCCGTGTAGCCAATGCCCTCGGCGTCCAGCTGCTTCTTCAGGCGTTTGCAATAGCCGCACCACGTGGTGGAAAACATGGTGATGCTGCCGGCGTCGGGGGTGAAATCCACGTCAAATACTCCTTGAAAGTAAAGTCTTGCTGATTGCTACTGGTGACAACGCTACCGGGTGGAGGGGATATTCCTCACCTTGTTGCAGGGTGGGTGCCTGTGCCGCGCTGGCAGTCTGTGCCACTATGGATCCCATGTGCGGACGATACGTTATGGCGAGGGCAGTGGGCGATCTGGTGGCGGAGCTGGAAGCGGAGGCCGAGGCGTCCCTTGAGCTGCGGAGCTCCTACAACGTTGCCCCCACCACGGATGTGCCCATTGTGCTGGAACGGCTCATTGACGGGGCGGTCCACCGGCAAATCCACGTTGCCAAGTGGGGCCTGGTGCCGGGCTGGGCCAAGGATCCGGCCGTGGGGGTGCGCGCCTTCAATGCGCGCAGTGAAACAGTGGCGGAGAAGCCTACGTTCCGCTCGGCCCTGAAGTCCAAACGGTGCGGCGTGCCCGTGCAGGGCTACTACGAATGGAAGAAGTCGCCGGACGGCAAGAGCAAGCAGGCCTATTTTGTGCACAGCGCCGACGGCGCGTTGATCACCTTTGCCGGGCTCTACGAATGGTGGAAGGACCCTGCCAAGGACAACGGGGCGCCCGATCAGTGGCTGCTGTCCGCCAGCATCATCACCATGGCCTCGCCTCCTGAGGGTGAGCTGGCCACCTTGCATGACAGGCTGCCGGTGCCCCTGACCGCTGAGGGATTGGCCGAATGGCTCAACCCGGAGGCTGGTGCGCCGGCACAGCTGCTGGAGATGGTCCTGGCGGATGCCTACGGCCAGGCCGCCAGCTGGCGGCTTGACCCTGTCAGCGCCGCAGTGGGTAATGTGCGCAATGACGGCCCCGAACTCATCGAGCCGATCGCACTGTAGGAGGTCAGCGCTGTAGGGTGCCGGGTACCAGCTAGACGGTGACGTTTCCGGCGTCGTCCACGGCCCAGGTGGGATTGAACGCAACTTCCCAGCGGAAACCGTCAGGATCGGCAAAGTAGCCGCTGTACCCGCCCCAGGGCTGTTGCACGGCGGGATGATCGACGACGGCGCCCGCCTCGAGTGCCTGCGCCAAGACGGCGTCGACCTCGGCAACACTGCCAACGTTGTGGCTCAGGGTGATGGGAGGGACGCCGTCGGAGGGTTCAACACCCAACTCGGCGGCCATGGCTTCCCGGTTCCACAGCGACAAAATGAGCCCATGGTTCAGCTGCAGGAAAATGACCTGGCCGGGCACTTCCTGATGAGCCGTCCAGCCCAAACCTGTGAGATAAAACTCACGGGAGCTTTCCACATTGCGGACTCCCAAAGAAATAAACGTCAACCGCTGGTCCATGGTGGAGGTTTAGTCCTCTTCGGGGGACCAGCGGCGGAAGTCCAGTGACAGGTACAGGGCCAGGGCTGCGGAATTGGTGGATTCCACCCGCAGGGCCACATCCGCCTTACCGTCGTTGAACAAGGTGTCCATGGTGGCAAGGACCAGATCCTCGGCCAGGCCGCGGCGGCGGTGTTCACGGTCGGTGATCAGTTCAATGATGAAGGGGGCATCGGGAGTGTCGTTGCCAATGGCGTGCTCCACCACGAGTACGGCAGCCACGATTTTGCCGTCGTCATCCAGGGCAACATGGGAGGCGTTGGGGAGGAAATGGCCGTATTTGCCCGCCAGGGAAGCCTGCATGTCGGCCAAGGCAACTTCGATCGAATCGCCAGCGGCGCCGGCGTCGTAGGCGGTGAAGTACAGCTCACCGAGGCGTGGGAGGTCTGACTCCTGCACGGTACGGGAAGCCATCTTGAGCTCCCGTTCCAACGGAGTGGTCTTGGCGATGAGGGTGACCATGTCAGTCATGGAACGCTCCTTCAAAAAATCGTGGTGACGCCGTCAGTGCGACTAGGCCAATGGCCATAAGGCCATGCTAGACGTCAGTTGCGTTGTCAGCTATCTACATAACGCTTTATGCGCAGAACAAATGTCCGCTCCGGCGTTTCTTCCCAATAAGCGGGTTACTTTCCGCGTGAAACTGAGCGTACACTTAAATCTATTCGGATATATGTACTAATAAGTCATTCGGATCAAGAACATGATGCTGAGTTGGCGTCGCCGGGTGGAGGTGGAGTGCACGCATGGGCACCTTTAGCGAATCAGTTACTGTGGTGCGCTCAGCCGAGGGGGTGCTGGTGCAGCTGTGGTGGCGTGGACGGCTCCATGACCTTGCCGCCGAACCATTGTGTTGGTATGAACGGCGGCCCTGGTGGGAAAGCGAGACCCGCATGCGTCCGGGCGAGGGAGTGGGATCTGTGGACACCCAAATGTGGCGGGTGCAGGTGCGCCAGGAGGGAAGTGCGGAGCTGTTAACCCTGGACCTGGTGAGGTACCGGCCCAGCGACCGCTGGCGTGTCATAAAAATCCATGACGCACTGGATGAGCACTTTAAGGAGTTGCAGGAGGGTGCATAACTTTGTCCACTTGCATTGCGCCTCGGCCTTCAGTGCCCACTACGGGGTGTCCTGGCCCGATGACTTGGCTGCAGCCGCAGCAGCTGACGGCGCCAACGCGCTTGCCATTACCGACCGGGACGGGCTCTACGGTGCCGTCAAACACGTCAAGGCCTGCATGGCTGCCGGGATTGACCCCCTTCTTGGTGTTGACCTTGCCGTGCTGGAAGAGGGGCACAACGGTGTGGAAGTGGCGGGGCGGGTGGTGATCCTGGCCCATGGTGGGGGATTCGTGGCGCCGGGCGCAGGGTACGGTGCCCTGTGCCGCCTCATTTCTGCCGCGCATGAGCAGCCCCTGGTGGGCCTCACCCTGGCCCAACTGGCCACAGCCGTGCTGGATCCGGCGTCCGGCAGGGCCGCGCTGACAGTTTTGCTGGGTCCCGCATCTCCCGTGGGCAGGGCGCTCAACGGGCGCAAATACCTCCTTCCACGCACCAAATTCCTTGCATGGCGCAATGCCATGCCCGTGGGGTCCCTTGTGGTGGAAATCCTGAGTCACCTGAGCGCTCCCGGCGCGCCCATGAGCACCTCCCATGCCGTGCGCATGCTGAAACTGGCGCAGGAATTTGATGTGCCTGCCGTTCTGAGCAACGCCGTGCGCTACAGCTGTGAAGACGATGCCCCAACGGCGGATGTCCTGGACGCTGCCAGGAACATCTCGCCCCTGGAAAAGCTCAATGACCTGCAACCCACGGGGCAGGCCTGGCTTAAAAATGCTGCCCAGATGCAGGCAGTGGCCCAGGAGATTGTCCACCAGGGCGGCTATGGCGGTGCCGAGCTGAGGCAGTTGTGGTCCAACACGGAACAATTGGCGGACAAGTGCAGGCTTGACCCCGCAGCCGATCTTGGCTGGAAGCAGCCCAAAACCCCGGAGTCATCGGTGTTGGGGCTGACGCAGCCAGCAGGCATGGAGCTGCGTCAACGCACTGAAGCCGGGCTGAACCAGCGCTTTGGGGGACTCCCGGACGGACAGCTGCGCACGGTGCGCAGCCGGTTGGAAACAGAACTGGCCACCATCAGCGGCTTGGGCTTCGATTCTTATTTTCTTACCGTGGCCGAGGTCTCGGAGATGATCCGTGACATGGGGGTGCGCCGGGCGGCACGCGGGTCCGGGGCGTCGTCGCTGGTCAACTATTTGCTGGGCATCAGCGCGGTTGACCCCATCGCCAACGACCTGCTCTTTGAACGGTTCCTCTCCCTAGACAGGTCAACGCTGCCGGACATTGACCTTGATGTGGAAAGCGCCGAACGCCACAACGTGTACAGGCGCATCTTTGAGCGTTTCGGCCCACAACGGGTCACCCTGATGAGCATGCAAAACAGCTACCGGGCCCGCGGTGCTGTCAGGGATGCGGGCCTGGCGCTGGGCATGGACAAAGGTGAGATTGACCAAATTGCCAAACAGCTGTGGCGGTTTTCGGCTGGATCCTTCAGGGAAGCATTGGAGGAGAAACCCGAGCTGCGTGACTTTGCCGCCCAGGTGGAAAGCTCCCGCAATGCGCCAGGAAGCGCCCAGCTGGATCTGCTGGTTGACCTCACCGAACGCCTGGACAGTTTGCCTAGGCACATTTCCATGCACCCGTGCGGGGTGATTCTGGGGGATTCGACCCTGCTGAACAGGACGCCCGTGCAACCGAGCGGGCTGGGCCTGCCCATGAGCCAATTTGATAAACACGACATGGATGCCATGGGCATGCTCAAACTCGATGTGCTGGGTGTGCGCATGCAAAGCGCCATGGCCTATGCCGTACGGGAAATCATCCGCCTGCACCCCTCCAGGGAAGCCGTTGCCGCCGAGGGCGGGCACCCCCCGGAGGCGCCGTTCATCAGCGACGGCGGCGGCATTGACCTAGATGCCGTCCCGTTCGACGACGAACCCACCTTTGAACTGATCCGCAGCACCCACACGCTGGGCTGTTTTCAGATTGAGTCCCCGGGCCAGCGTGAACTGGTGGGCAAGATGGCGCCCACCGAGTTCAGTGACCTGGTCATTGACATTTCCTTGTTCAGGCCCGGGCCCATGAAATCAAACATGGTGAAACCGTTCCTGGAGAACAGGGCGGGCTTCACCCCCGCCCACTACGCTCACCCGGATCTCATCCCGGCCCTTGCGGAGACGCATGGGGTGACGGTTTTTCATGAGCAGGTGCTGCGGACCTTCAGCGTCATGACCAAATGCACCCTGTCACGTGCCGACGAGTTCCGGCGCGGGCTGGGAAAACCGGCAGTGGAGCCAGCCATCGAAAAGTACTTCAGGGAACACGCGGCTGCGCACGGCTACAGCACGGCTGTCATTGATGAGGTCTGGGAGACACTGAAGGCTTTTGGGAGTTTTGGTTTCTGCAAGGCCCATGGGGCCGCTTTTGCCGTGCCCACCTATCAGTCGGCGTGGCTGAAGGCGCACCATCCGGCCGAGTTCCTGACGGGGCTGTGGGAGCACGATCCCGGTATGTACCCGCGGCGTCTGCTGGTGGCCGAGGCCCGGCGCCTGGGCATCCCCATTCTGCCGCTGGACATCAACGCCAGCGGTGGCCAATACAGTGCCGAGCGGACGGCCGGCAATGTGACGGGCATCCGCATGAGCATGGCCGGCGTGTATGGACTCTCCGGGACGGAACTGAAACGGATCCTCAACGGCCAGCCCTATGACTCGCTGGCTGATCTGCGCGATCGGGCCAGGCTGAGCCGGCCGGCGTTGAAGCGGCTCGCCCAGCTGGGTGCCCTGGATTCCCTGCACCACCAGGCGCAAAGCCTGACCGGCAATACGGCAAACCGGGCCGACCTCATAGCCCATGTCAACAGCCTGCCCGCGGGCAAGTCCAGCAAGCGCAACCATCCCATTGCGGGCCAGCTGCACCTGCCCATGGGGGATGTGGAATTGGGCGCTTTGCCAGCTGTGCACCCGGCGGCCAGTATGGCGGAGACGGTGCGCACAGAACTTGACCTGCTGTCCATGGACGTGAGCGATCACCTGATGGGAAGTTATGCACCACTTCTGAATCAGTTGGGGGTGAGCCGGGCGGATCAGCTGCTGGGCCTGCGCAATAACAGTGAGGTGTTGGTGGCAGGGGTTCGGGTGGCCACGCAAACGCCACCCATGAGGGGCGGGAAGCGGGTGGTGTTCATCAGCATTGACGACGGCACCGGGTGCGTGGACACCACCTTCTTCACGGAGGCGCAGGAAAAGTCGGGGCCCTTGCTTTTCGGCACTAGGATGCTCCTGATCCGGGGCCTGACGCGGCGCACGGGACCACGGGGGATCACTGTGCAGGCATTGGAGGCCTGGGACTTGCAAAACACGCCCCTGCTCCCGGCGCCTCCCGTGTTGGAAGGGGTCCCACCAACCCGATACCATCAAAGAGGCTCACAGCAACCCCCGTATGTTGCTTAGACATGGAGCCACACAGGACAAAACAAGGAGTTAAACGTGCCAGTGGATACACAAATCACCATCAATGTCGAGGGCGTCGCGACTTCGGTGGCCACCGGCACCACCGGCGCGGAGCTGTTCTTTGAACGCCGCGAAGTAGTTGTCATGCGCGTGGACGGGGTGTTGAAGGACCTTTCGGCAGTGCTGGATGCGGACGCTTCCGTGGAGCCCGTGGCCATTGATTCCCCCGACGGCCTAGACGTTTTGCGCCACTCAACGGCCCACGTCATGGCCCAGGCTGTGCAGCAGCTGCGCCCCGACGCCAAGCTGGGCATTGGCCCGTACATCACCGACGGCTTCTACTTCGATTTTGACGTGGCCGAGCCCTTCACACCCGAGGACCTGAAGACCCTTGAGAAGATGATGCTCAAGATTGTCAACCAAAACCAAAAGTTTGCCCGCCGCGTGGTGACCGAGGACGAGGCCCGCGTGGCCATGGCCAACGAGCCCTACAAGCTGGAGCTTTTGGGCAAGAAAAACGACGACGCTGCCGACTCCGCCGAAGGCGTGAACGTTGAGGTCGGCGCCGGAGACATCACCATCTACGAAAACGTTGACCGCAAGAGCGGCGAGGCAGTGTGGTGCGATCTGTGCCGCGGCCCGCACCTGCAAAACACCAAGCTCATCTCCAACGCCTTCGCGTTGACCCGCACCTCCGCGGCCTACTGGCTGGGCAACCAGAACAACCAGCAGCTGCAGCGCATCTACGGCACGGCCTGGCCCACCAAGGAAGCCCTGAAGGCTTATCAGGAGCGCATCGCCGAGGCCGAGCGCCGCGACCACCGCAAGCTGGGCGTCGAGCTGGACCTGTTCTCCTTCCCCGACGAGCTGGGCTCCGGCCTGCCCGTGTTCCACCCCAAGGGCGGCATCATCCGCAAGGAGATGGAAGACTACTCGCGCAAGCGCCACGTCGAGGCCGGCTACGACTTCGTCTACACACCGCACATCACCAAGGGCCACCTCTACGAAGTCTCCGGGCACCTTGACTGGTACCGCGATGGCATGTTCCCGCCCATGCACGTTGATGCTGAGCTGAATGAGGACGGCACGGTGCGCAAGCCCGGCCAGGACTACTTCCTCAAGCCCATGAACTGCCCCATGCACAACCTGATCTTCCGCTCCCGCGGGCGCTCCTACCGCGAACTGCCGCTGCGCCTGTTCGAATTCGGCTCGGTGTACCGCTACGAGAAGTCCGGCGTGGTGCACGGACTGACCCGTGTGCGCGGCATGACACAGGACGACGCCCACATCTACTGCACCAAGGAGCAGATGAAGGATGAGCTCACCGAGACGCTGAACTTTGTCCTCTCCCTGCTCAAGGATTACGGCCTGGAAGACTTTTACCTGGAGCTCTCCACGAAGAACCCGGAGAAGTTCGTCGGCGACGACGACGTCTGGGACGAGGCCACGCGCACGCTGGCAGAGGTTGCCGAGGCGTCCGGCCTGGAACTCGTCGCCGATCCCGGTGGAGCCGCGTTCTACGGTCCCAAGATCTCCGTGCAGGCCAAGGACGCCCTGGGCCGCACCTGGCAGATGTCCACCATCCAGCTGGACTTCAACCTGCCCGAGCGTTTTGAACTGGAATATCAGGCAGCCGACGGCACCCGCCAGCGCCCGGTCATGATCCACCGTGCGCTGTTCGGCTCGGTGGAGCGTTTCATGGGTGTTCTGACCGAGCACTACGCCGGCGCGTTCCCGGCCTGGCTCTCACCCGTCCAGGTTGTGGCCATCCCGGTTGCCGAGGCGTTCAACGACTACATGTTCGACGTCGTCGCTCAGCTGAAGAAGGCCGGCATCCGTGCCGAGGTGGACATCTCCAGCGACCGTTTCCCCAAGAAGATCCGCACCGCCAGCAAGGACAAAGTTCCCTTTGTGCTGATTGCCGGTGGTGACGACGCCGATGCCAACGCTGTTTCCTTCCGTTTCCGGGACGGCAGCCAGGACAACGGTGTGCCGGTATCCGAGGCCGTGGCCCGCATTGTTGAAGCCGTTCGGAACCGCACGGCGTGAGTGAAATCGGTGGGGCGCCCTGGCCCGTTGTGGACAATTTTGAACTCCCCGGGGTTCCGGATGCCTTTCAACGTCTCTGGACGCCCCACCGGCTCGCCTATGTAAAAGGCGGGCAGGAGCAGGTCACTGGCAGCCACAACTGCCCTTTCTGTGAGGCCCCCTCGCGCAGCGATGAGGATTCACTCATCGTCCACCGCGGGGAACTGGCCTATGTTGTGCTGAATCTTTTCCCGTACAACCCCGGCCACCTGCTGGTGTGCCCCTACCGCCATGTCCCCGACTACACGGACCTGACCCTGGCGGAGACGGCAGAGTTTGCCGCGCTGACGCAACAGGGCATGAAGGTGCTGCGTGAAGTGGCCAACCCCTCAGGATTCAATTTGGGCATGAACCAGGGTGTCACGGGCGGGGCAGGCATTGCCGCCCACCTGCACCAGCACATTGTGCCAAGGTGGGGCGGGGATGGAAACTTCATGCCCATCATCGCCGGCACCAAGGCCATCACCCAAACTCTCGGTGACGTGCGCCAGCAAGTCTCTGCAGCATGGGCAGCGGCTGGCGACAACACGCTCACGCCCGAAAAGGACAGCGATGCTTAACAAGTACGCTCGCGCGCTCTTTGCCGCGATCTTCACCCCCGTCGCCGCCATTTTGGTGCGTTTGAAGGTTTCCCCTGACGCGGTCACCATCATCGGCACCCTGGGTGTGGCGGCCGGCGCACTGATCGGCTACCCGCTGGGTGAATTGTTCTGGGGCACGGTGGTCATCACCGTATTTGTGTTCTCTGACATTGTTGACGGGCTCATGGCGCGCATGTTGGGCCGCTCCGGGCCTTGGGGCGCCTTCCTGGACTCCACCTTGGACAGGGTGGGGGACGGGGCGGTCTTTGCCGGTATCGTCATCTGGTTCTACACCGGCGGCAACAACCACTTCATCGCCGCCATGGCGTTGACATGCCTAGTGCTTGGCTCCATCGTCTCCTACGCCAAGGCGCGGGCCGAGGGCCTGGGCATGACGGCCAACGTTGGCATCGCCGAGCGTTCCGACAGGCTGGTAGTGGTGCTCGTGGCGACCGGGCTGGTGGGCCTGGGCATCCCCGAAGCCGTGCTCGCCGTCGTGCTGGTCCTGCTCGCCGCAGCGAGCCTGGTGACAGTGTTCCAAAGGGTGGGAACTGTGCGCAGGCAGGCCCTTGAGCAGGTCTTGCCCAACGGGCAGTAACACTCGTTTCAACTGCAGGAAACCCCCGGAATAGAATGATCCTGGCTGTGCGGCGTATCACGTCCACAGTGACTCTTTTTCGTTCCTTCCCAGAGGGGTTTTCTGTGTCTACACCCGAAGCAACACCTGTGACCGGCAGCAGCCGCGTCAAGCGCGGCATGGCCGAGATGCTCAAGGGCGGCGTCATCATGGACGTTGTCAACGTTGAACAAGCCAAGATCGCCGAAGATGCCGGCGCCGTTGCCGTCATGGCCTTGGAGCGCGTTCCCGCGGACATCCGCGCCCAGGGCGGCGTTTCCCGCGCCAGTGACCCGGACATGATTGACGCCATCATTGCTGCCGTCTCCATCCCCGTCATGGCCAAGGCACGCATCGGCCACTTCGTTGAGGCCCAGGTCCTGGAGTCCTTGGGCGTTGACTACATCGACGAGTCCGAGGTCCTGACCCCGGCCGACTACGAGCACCACATCGACAAGTGGAACTTCAAGGTTCCGTTCGTTTGCGGTGCAACCAACCTGGGCGAGGCCCTGCGCCGCATCAATGAGGGTGCCGCCATGATCCGTTCCAAGGGTGAAGCCGGCACCGGCGACGTTTCCAACGCCACTGGCCACATGCGCAAGATTCGCACCCAGATCGCCCAGCTGGCTGCCCTGCCCGAGGACGAGCTGTACGTTGCCGCCAAGGAACTGCAGGCCCCGTACGAGCTCGTCAAGGAAGTTGCCGCAACAGGCAAGCTCCCCGTGGTCATGTTCACCGCCGGTGGCATTGCCACCCCGGCCGACGCTGCCATGATGATGCAGCTCGGCGCCGACGGCGTATTTGTTGGCTCCGGCATCTTCAAGTCCGGCAACCCGGCGCAGCGTGCCGCCGCAGTGGTCAAGGCAACCACGTTCTTCGACGATGCGTCCGTGATTGCCAACGTCTCCCGCGGCCTGGGTGAGGCTATGGTTGGCATCAACGTAGCCGACATCCCCGAACCGCACCGTCTGGCCGAGCGCGGCTGGTAACCCCCGCCCTCAACGCTCTCGCAGCAATGGTCACTTTTTGACCGACGCTGTCGCAGTTTTGACGCCGAGCCTGCCGAGATCAATTGATCCTGGCAGGCTCGACGACGTTAAAGGGAGTAGCCGAAGTCCTTGCGCGTGAGAATCTTCCCGTGAAGGTTCACTCTGAAATAGGAGGGAACGGTGTTGAATCCTGTGTAGTGCTGACCACAAATGGGCAGAGCTTCAGCAGCCAACGTCTCGGAGTGCCTCTACGTGATCTGGACCCTGCCCGTATCCGCCCAGATCTTGTTCCAACCGAGCGGAGCCGTGCCACCGTTCCTGGGTGCCCTCCAGGCCTCGCTGCCCGGGCTCAGCTTTCTCCGCACCACACGCGACAGCGGGCGGGAACTTCTTCGCCCCACCGTAATGGTTGTACTGATTTTTGTCAGTTGTGGACTACTGGCCGGCTTTATTCTGTGCGTGGGGATGGCCTTCATGGCCTTCATGGCCGAGGCAGCCCCAATGGTGAGAGATGTGTCCATGTGGGTGGGTATCTCGTCACCGATTCTGGCCGTCGCCCTGTCCATGCTCCTCGCCGGAATCGTCCGGACCAAGGAGGCGGGGGAGCCGGAATCAAGGCGACTCAAGGCCACCAAAGACTGGCTGTACCTGTCCCCGACGGCGTTCTTCCTGATCTGCCAGGCACTGTTCATCGTGGGCAGCCCCGTCGGATGACCTATAAAGGCCGCCAACTCATGCACCAGCGAGGCCTCCCAGACACCGGATGCTCACTGCTGCAAACTAGCTGCCCGTCAGGCAACTACGTTGAAAACCGGAGTGAACGCTTCTGCTGGGATGAGACCTTCTCCTCCCACGACGACGGGAAAGATGGTCCCGATATGGAAGTCCGTCCCCACCGATGCTGGAGTAGAGGCCGACTCTGCGAGAGTTCGCAAAGGCGGCCACTTGGAACGCCGTAGAGCGTTCCCGAACGGGGCGCCGTCTCGAGTCGTAGAACTTCATGCTGGCCGTAGAAACTACGCTCTTGACATGCTCCGATGAGACCGGCTCTCCTCGGGGCTTCTGCTTTGCCCGGACATCAGATCCGGGACAAAGCTAGACAAGCGGCCCAGCTGAGCCTCATTTGCCCGGGCGGCCGGTCTTGGGTCGACGCAGGCCGAGCACCACAAGGATGATGCCGACGCCCGCGACGATCAGCCCGATGGAGAGCCACATTCGGTTGCCGGTCATGAAACTTCCCGGGATCAGGTTCATTCCCTGCCCGGCGAATACTCCACCGATGATCACAGCGATCCAACCGATGGCGATGAGGGCGATGCGCCCGACACTACTGGTCACATTGCCTAGCTTACCCTTGACCACTTCGCGCTGATCGGAGACCGCCATCAACGTGCCTGTCTCAGGGCCAAGAACGCGGGTGGAATCACTGTCGGATGGATCCATCATCGCGATCAGCTCGTTCCCAGTTGCGCCACATGGTGGTGAGTTCGCTCAGCCACTGTTGGATCCCAAGTTGCCTTTCCTCAACGGATCGTTCTGACCTGCGACTCTGTGCAGGCGCAGTCCACTCAAATTCTCATTATCGTGTCATTTTGCTTACAGACTGATTTCCGTTGATGAAGATGACGGCGCTACGTTCCGAGTGCGACGAGCCAACTATCTGCGCCGTCGGGTATTGGCGCTCATGAACTCAGCGATTGTCGGAGCCAGAAGACTGGCCACATATTGACGGAAATCATGTCCCGCATAGGGGCCGGGCATTTTCGCGGGCGGGGTATACGGGAATTTGGCGAACGCGGAAGCACCCGGATAGTTATTCCAAGGAATTGTGGTGGTGGCTGGACCCGTCACGGACCGGCTTGCGGGACGGCATGGGAGCATTGTGAAATGCCTACCTTTGACCTTCGTCCGCTACCGGCCGGACAAGTGGAATTGCACGATGCACGACGGAAACACCGTTGGACCGTCCATCTGGAACCATTCGAGATTGGGGCCATCTCCGTCACCACGGTGCAGTACGCGCAGCTGATGGGTAATAGCGAAACAGGCTCCCAAGCACCTCTAGTAGATATCAATTGGTTGGAAGCCATCAAGTTGTGCAATGCAGCGTCAATGAATGAAGGACTTGCCCCTGCATACATCTTCGAGGCAGGCGAGGTGAGTTGGCAGACCAACGCCTCCGGGTACCGCCTGCCTACCGAAGCCGAATGGGAATATGCGTGCCGCGCTGGCACAGTGGGGCCACATTATGGCCCCCTCGATGCCATTGGGTGGACAGCGAATGAAAAGCTAGAGAACCCGAAAGAAGTTGGTCAAAAACTACCCAATGCCTTCGGACTCCACGACACCCTTGGAAACGTCTGGGAATGGTGCTGGGATCTACTCGATCCGGCCCGCTACGACGATTACCGAGTCTTCCGCGGGGGAGGTTTTGCTGATAAGTCGTGGAGCGTGCGGGCTTCCACACGTCGCGGTGGTGCGCCTGGGATGAGCCACCCAGACCTTGGTCTGCGCATGGCACGGGGTGCCTTCGATGATGCACAGGCAGCGCAAGGCTGGTCAGCCGAGGCTGATTCTGAACGGGGAAAGATAACTGGCATGCTGCCATCCGGGTGGACACCCCGGCGATACTGAGACTGACCAATGCAGGTCAGCCCATATACACGGCGGCGGGTGTCCCACAGGAGGTCGGCTATTGGACCCGCCGATAGAGCCCCAGTCTCCTACGGCCTGGTGTCTGTTGATTTGGGGCCGTCAAGACCAGCCCCAATTTGGTATTCGTTAGGCTGGCAGTCATGAATCAGATCGATAGCGCACCAACAGTTTCGAGCCACAGTGCTGTTCTGCATGATGGTGTTCGTCCTGTCTGGTCGGCTGAGGCGGTTTCGTGGCTGCTGGGGTCACCCGTGCGCGGCCACCTCCTGTCAGTCCTGGATCTGGGAGCCGGCACAGGCCTAGGAACCCGGACCGTCGCAGCTCTCGGACATACCGTCACCGCAGTCGATACTGACAAAGAGATGCTGTCTGTGCTCCGAAAGTCCTCTGAGGAACTCCCGCCCGAAGTCGCTGATAGGATCATGCCGGCTAGCGGCTCAGCGGAGTGCATCCCTCTGGAAGATCAAAGTGTGGACGCCATTGTTTGCCTCCAAGCCTGGCACTAGGTGGATCCCGAACGGGCAACGTCAGAATGCAATCGTGTACTCAGGCAAAACGGCATGATGGGTCTGGCCTGGCACACCTGGGACCGCACCAGCGAGTGGGTGAAGGCACTCGCTGCAATCGTCGAGCCTGACGGAACCCCTGCTGACCAAACCCGAGGCGTACCCGTAGAGTTTGCCGGGCGAGGCTCCTTTGAACGCAAGGATTTCCTCTTCAATTACGAGTTGTCCGTCGACCAACTCGTTCAGCTTGCCAGCTCATGGGCATTCGTCGCACAGAGATCGGACCAAGGCGCCGCCTTGGCGAAAATCCGTCGTCTGGGCGAACAAGCGGAGTCACCTGACACAGGCCTTGTTGGATTCCCACACATCACGGCCGCCTTTCGCCTACAACGGCTAGGCAGAGCAGTCGTGGAGTAGGTGGAACAACGTTTCACAATGAGAGTGCAACTAACGCCGAAAAGTGTCCGAAGTGATCATCCCGTAGAGCGTTCCTGTTCGAAACATTGTGAACCGAGAGTCATTGCGTTTGGCGTTGGGAGATTTGGCGTTGAAAGCCACAACGGTGGGCTTTCCCGCCGCCAAGACTTGTTGTCAGCCTCGGGCGAGGAAGGGCAATGAATTAGAGTGTGTTGATCCAGTAGCGGCGCTTACCGTTGCGGCTGTCTTCGAAGACGCCCCCATTCTTTTCGATAGTGGCACGGGAACCGGCATTGTCCTCATCACAGGTGACGAGAACCCGGGAAATCTCCAGATCGTGGGCAATGACCAAGGCGTCATTCAACGCCTTGGAGGCATGCCCGCGGCGGCGCGCGGATGGGCGAACGCTGTATCCAATGTGCCCGCCTTCATGCAGCAGGAAATCATTGAGTTCATGGCGGATGGCAAGGGAACCAAGGACCACTTCTCCTTCAACGATCCACAGATAGGTGCACGGCACGTAGCCAGGCTTCCGTGGGCTCTCGGGTAGTGCGCCAGCAACTAGTTCGTCAACGAATCGGCCGAAGTCCAGCGGATTTCGGAGGTCTTCCAATGACCAATCCTCACCTCCGCCACCATCCCGGTGGACCCCATTGAATTCCATGGCAGCTTCTAGCCAGGAGGATTGGAAATTTGTGTTGGGAGCGATGAGGATAGCCATTTAAAGATCCTAGCCGCCTGTTTTGCTCTTTCTGACACCCTGCACGATAGCTTTGTACCGTTGTCAGAGTCTCTCCGCGATATTGAATTCTCATTCAGGGAAGAACAACGCACAACTGGCGATCATCTGTCCCGTAGAGGGTTCCAACAACGGCCTCATTCCGCACCGCATACGCTATAAGTTCGGCGAACAAAAGGACTGGAGTGCTTTGTGAGAGCCTCCTTCGACTCTATTGGGTTCACCCGGCCAAAAGGACAACCATCATGGCATGCTCGCCTAGTGGTCTAGTGTCACCAGCGCCGCGCCTGCTGAAGGTTCAGCCTGCGGACTGGCCAGGCGTCGAACGTCATGCTTCCACCCCCGAGAATCCGGTAGTCGGTCATCAACCAGCTTGCGGGGCAAGTCGCCGCCCAAATGTCAGGGTCGCTTATGAGCTCCAAGTGTGCCCGACTGGTCCACGTCATGAGGCAATAGGAATTTTCACTGCCCGTATGATCTGAGGGCATCCGGTTACCAAAAGGAGTCCCAATGTCAGCCTTGCAGGAGTTTGTCTCTCCCACCGCAGTTGCAGAACAGGTGAATCGATCACAAATCCTTTCATCTGAAATTCAGCCACTGTGGGAAGGTGCGAAACTGAGCGGGCCAGCCTATACGGTGCGCTGCGCCCCGGGAGACAACTTGATGCTCCATGCAGCGATTCACCGCGCACCTGCTGGTTCAGTGCTCGTAGTCGATGGTGGTGACGCGTCCCATGCGATTGCCGGCGGAAACGTTTGTGCCGTCGCGCACCGACGCGGGATCGCTGGCCTTACAGTCGACGGCGCCATCCGCGATGTCAAAGAAATCCGTGAACTCGGGTTTCCAGTATTCGCCCGGGCTGTGGTGCCCAAGCCCGGACTGAAAGCTGTTGTTCTTCCACTGCAACAACCCGTGAACTGCGGTGGCGTTCTCGTGCACTCAGGTGATTTCATGACGGCAGACGAGGATGGCATCGTCGCCGTGCCAGCCGAACGAGTCAAAACTGTACTAGCAGCAGTGGCGGAGAAGGCCAGCCTGGAGAAAGCCCAAACACTTTACGAGTGGGATGCCGAACACAATGCGACGATCGACTCGATTTTGCGAGCTGCTGGCGTGGATTGGTAAGCAATTAGGCGTAGGCCAGGATCCTCGCGATATAAGCATCTGAACGTATCAGCTAGACAGTGTCCCGGTCAGTGTTCCCGTTGCGGGTTGAGCCGGTTGGTGATGTTCCTGACGCACCATGTCCTTGAGCTTCCACCACAGGCCACGCCGCGATCCCTCGAATCCGCAACGACGACACAACCTTCCGTCCGCCCCGTGGGAATCGTCAGGCACATCGAGGTCTTCCGAATAGCCTGTGTGTGAACTTCCGTCATCGGGAGACCTCGACCCCTACCCTGGTGCCGACGTGCCGCTATCGACGACATCATGCGCCCGCTATACCCTCAACTGTGGAGAGCTGCTAATGTGGGGCACCCCAAAGCAAAGGAGCGCCCCGTGGGCAAGATTGTCATGAACGGCTCGGTGTCGGTGGATGGCTTCGTTGCGGACGAGAACGACCAGCCCGGACCGTTGTTCGACTGGTTGTCCAGCGGTGACGTCCCGTTGGACGTGAGCGGCGAGTTGAAGGTGTCGCGGACATCCTATGACTACACCCGGCCGTATTGGGATCAGATCGGGGTGACAATCGTGGGCCGCCACGTCTTCGACATGACGGACGGCTGGGACGGGAAGCCTCCGGGCGGGGTCGACCACGTGGTCGTCGTGACGCACCGGCCCATGCCCGAGGGCTGGGACCCTGAGACGCCATTTCACTTCGTTGACGGTGTGGAAGCAGCCGTGGCCAAGGCGCAGGAGCTCGCAGGTGACCGCATCGTCGAGGTCGCCGCTGGCGACGTCGGTGGACAGGTGCTTGCCGCGGGCCTCGTTGACGAGGTGCGTATGGACGTCGTTCCGGTCGTGCTCGGATCCGGCAAGCGCTACTTCGGGCCGGTCCACTCACAGCACCTGTTGGGAGATCCCGACGTGGTGATTCAGGGCAACCGGGTGCTTCACCTGCGCTATCGGGTGCGCCATTGACCGGTCAGAGTGGGCCTCTTGCTGCGGTTGCGCATCGCTGCCCTGGGACAGGCGCGACGCCGTGAAGGGCTTGGGAGGAGTGCGGCTACGTGCGAGGAAGCGACAGTGAATAGTTCCAAAAACACCCGGCTGAGACGAGGTGCGGCCATCGTTGCACTTGCGGCCATGGTTGCGGCGTTCGCCGCCATTGCTGCCATCAGCCTTGTTGTGGGGTTGGTGGCAAAATCGAAAGCCGCCAGAACCAGCATGTAGGGCGGCCTACGCGTTGGCCCCGTTTTGGGCGCCCAGCTGCGGCACCTGGTACCACCAGGTCTGGCCCTTCCCGATGAGCTCAAAGCCATAGTTGCGGTAGAGTCGCTGGCCGTCGGGGGTGGCGTTGAGCAGAAGATGCTCGGCGCCGGCGTTGAAGGCCGCCTCGGAGAGCTTGTTGAGCAGGGACGTGCCCAACCCCAGACGGCGGTATTCTGCCTCCACCGACATGTCGAAAATCCCGGCCAAATGCTTGGTCCCCTGCTCCGGCGGGAAGTACGCATAGGACTGCCCCACTACATCCAAGCCGACCCGGGCCGTGGCGAGCCACACCTGATTCTCCACGGCGTCGTTGACGGTAACGCGGTCATCAACCGCCTCGCTGGCCGCGGCCACGGTTTCCACATCAAGGCTCCGTGTCATCCACCACGGCTGGCCGCCCGGTTCAAAACGGAAGTTGGCCAGGTGCCCGGCCCGGACGGCAGCATTGAGCCAGATGCCCACAGTCGCCGCCCCGCGCCGTTCGGCCTCGGCCAGGGCAGGAAAAAGGCCGGCCTCGGTGACGTTGGTGGGGAACATGCACAGCATTTCCCGTGTCTGCGGCAGCCACACCCAGTCCATCTGATGCGTGGTAAACGAACGTCCGCCCGTGGCCTCGGCAAGTGCCCTGAACCAGGCGTGCTGGGTGCGCTGACAATCAGCGATCGTCACCATGATGTATCTTCCGTTTGTGAATGGGCTATTTAACAGCGTGAGGCGCGCACCCAGCGAAGGGTGCGCGCCTCGGCGCCAGTGGTGCTACTTCTGGGTGAACACCAGAGACATGGGGGTTGTCTCGGTGGTCTGGCCCTGCGGGTTGTCGCGGAAGATGTTTTCCAAGACTGCCTTGGGCAGTGCTGTGTCGTGGCCCAGGGCTACAACACCGAGATCGTTGGCGTCCATGATGGCGGTGCCAGCAAACGTCGCCGCAAACTCGGCCGGGACAGCGGCCCGGACCAGGGCGCTGAGGCGGGCTGCCACGCCGTCGGGGTCGATGGGAGCATACTTCACGGAGTGCGTGGAGGTGCCCACCTGGTAGCCGGCGGCGCCGTCGATCGCGTTGATGTTGTGGCCAACCACCTCGTAGAACACGCCCGACTTGCCCTGCAGCTTGCCAATGACGGAGCGTGCGGAGGCGTACATGATGCGGGGCAGGCCCACCTCGTCAATGGCCAGCTGCATGGACCAGGGACTGGCCAGGCCAATGCCGCCCGGGTTGCGGGTGACGAACTTGCTGAAGATGCGTGCGGCGTTGGAGACCTTGATGTCCCACACAGGGATGGAGCGGCCCTGGGTCATGGCAACGATCTTTTCCGACACGAACAAGTACCACGGCGTGTTGGCCGTGGCCGCAACGTGGTCCCCGCCTGCTGTGGGCAGGCCGTCGAAGTAACGCTTGACGTAGGTCATCACGGCCGGGTCAAAGTCGGTTTCCTTGTAGAAAACCTCTGTGCGCAGCGGGTAGCGGCGGAACGTTCCGGCGCCGTCGGGCACCGTGATGTCCAGGTCCTTGTCGGCGTTGGGGATGTAGTCGCTCTTGCCCTCGATGCCGGCCTTGACCTCTGGCTCGTCAAAGAACTCGCGCAGCCACAGCTCGGTGTTGATCAGGCGCCAGAACACCATGGTGGAGCCGGCGGACTTGCCGCTGAGGTATTCCTCGAACGCGTAAATGACCGCGTCCTGATTCCAGTAGGGCCGTGAACCGAAGGAGGAGGAAAGGAAGATCTCGTAGATTTTTTCCTTCATCAAGCCAAACCACTCGGCCTCTGGGGTGGTGAAGCCGATCTTGTTGCGGCGGTTGCTGATCATCTCCGGCAGCAGCTCGCGGGTGGCGTCACGCAGGATGCGCTTGTTCCAGCCGCCCTTGATGATCGACTCATCGGAGAGGCTGAAGAGGAACTTCACCACTTCCTTGTCCAGGAACGGCACGCGGCCCTCCAGGGAGAAGCGCATGGTGTTCTTGTCCTCGTAGCGCAGCACGGCCGGCAGGGACTTGTGGAAGAGGTCATCAATGAGACGCAGCTTCAAGTTGTCCGGGATGTTGGAGAACGTCTCGGACTTGTGCGCGGCGGTGAACTTCTTGTTCAGTAGCGGGGTGATCCCCGCAGCCTTCTTGAAGGTCAGTGCACCCTGAATGCGGAAGCGGGCCAGGCGGAACAGGATGTCGGAGCTGGAGACCAATTCCTTGGCCAGTTTGGCGTTCTGGCCGTTCTTTTTCAACTGGCGCAGGTACGCGAAGTAGTAGGGGATGTAGCCGGCCATCATCTCATCGGCGCCCTGGCCGTCCAGGAGCACCGTGACGTGCTTGGAGGCCTCGCGCATGACCTGGTACTGGGCGTACGGGCCGGAGGAGATGATGGGTTCCTCCATGGTGCGCACAAAGTCCTCAAGGTCTTCCACGAACTCGGAGGCCTGCGGGCGGATCTTGTGGCTGATGACGTTGCCTTCGCAGCGGGCCAGCACGGCGTCGGCGTACTTTTCCTCGTCATTGAGCGAGTTGGGGAACACTGCGGAGAAGGTCTGCTGCTGGGCACCGAGGGAATCGGTGGCAGCTGCCTTCTCCTGCATGAGTTTGTTGATGGTCACCACGACGGCGGAGGAGTCCAGTCCGCCGGAAAGGGCTGTGCCCACGGGGACCTCGGACTGCAGGCGCAGGCGGACACCCTCGGTGAAACGTTCCCGGTATTCGTCAATGACGGCCTTGGAGTAGGGGGTTTCAATCTTGGCCAGTTCGGCCAGCTCTTCCTTGAAACGCGTGTAGGAACTGATGGTGACGGTGCCAGCTGGGCCGGCTTCCGTATCAACAGTGTTCAGCACCAGCTTCTCGCCGGGCATCAGTTTTTGCACGCCGTTGAAGAAGGTGGCGGATTCGTCGTCGTGAATCCGGAACTGCAGGTAGCGGTACAGGATCCGCTCGTTGACGCCGGTCTCAATCTTGTTGGCAGCCAGCAGGGGCTTGATCTCGGAGCCGAACAGCAGCGTGGGGGCCGCGGCGGTGCCGGAGGTGGCGTAGTACAGCGGCTTGATGCCGAAGTGGTCGCGGGCCAGAACCAGACGGTTGTTCTTCCTGTCATGGATGGCAAAGCCAAACATGCCGTTGAACTTGTCAAACGCGGCGTCGCCCCACTCCTCGTAGGACTGCAGCACCACTTCGGTGTCCGACTTGGTGGAGAACGTCCGGCCCAAGGCTTCCAGCTCGGCACGCAGGTCAAGGTAGTTGTAAACCTCACCGTTGTAGATGAGGACGGTTTCCCCGTCGGCGCTGTACATCGGCTCCTGGCCGTGGGCCACATCGATGATGGAGAGACGGCGGTGGGCCAGGCCCACGTTCCCGTGGGTGTAAATGCCCTCACCGTCGGGGCCGCGGTGCACAATGCACGCGTTCATCTCTTGCAGGAGCGTTTCGTCCGCTCCATAACCGTAATAACCAGCGATTCCGCACATACTACTTACCTCATCTTTAGCACGTCAGTCCTCGCACAATGCTACTTGCTTGAGCACTGCGGTGCTGCCAACCGTCACGGCGCGTAAGTGAAGTAATCCATGTGACTTTGCGCCCAACTAAGATGTAAATGTGACTATGACATCCCATGAAACCCTTGATTCCGCAGCGCCCAAACAGCCCCTGGTGGGTGTTTTGGCTCTGCAGGGCGATGTGCGCGAACACGCCCGGGCCGCTGAGGCCGCCGGCGCGCGTGTCATCAGTGTTCGACGCCGGTCCGAGCTGGCCGCCGTCGACGGTCTGATCCTGCCCGGCGGGGAATCGACAACCATTGACAAACTGACCCGCATCTTTGAACTGCGTGAGCCCCTGCGGGAGCGGATCGCCGCCGGCATGCCCGTCTACGGCAGCTGCGCGGGCATGATCCTGCTGGCCAACGACATCGCCGATCCCGCCAAGGATCTCAAGGGTGAGGCGCAGCAGACCCTGGGCGGGCTGGATATCACCGTGCGGCGCAACGCCTTTGGCCGCCAGGTTGACTCCTTTGAGACCGAGCTGAACTTCACCGGTCTGGCCCTGGCCGGGGAGCCTGAAACCCCCGTGCATGCCGTGTTTATCCGGGCACCGTGGGTGGAGCGGGTGGGGGAGTCCGTGCAGGTCCTTGCTAGTGTTGAACTCCCTGCGGATGAGCAAACCGGTAGAATCGTCCCAGAAGTCCGTGCAGTAGCCGTTCGATCGCAGCATTTGCTGGCCACCTCCTTCCATCCGGAAGTGACGGGTGAGCGCCGCATCCACGAACTGTTTATTCGAATGATTAGAGGGGAAGCGTAACCATGTCAGGCCACTCCAAATGGGCAACAACCAAGCACAAAAAGGCGATTCTTGACAGCCGCCGCGCAAAGTCGTTTGCCAAGCTCATCAAGACCATTGAAGTTGCCGCGCGCGGTGGCGGAGCTGACCTCCAGGGCAACCCTGCGCTTGAATTGGCCGTCTCCAAGGCCAAGAAGACTTCGGTTCCGGCAGACAATATTGACCGCGCCATCAAGCGCGGTGCCGGCCTGCTCGGCGACGCCGTTGACTACCAGACCATCATGTATGAGGGCTACGGCCCCCAGGGCACGGCCATCCTGATCGAGTGCCTTACCGACAACAAAAACCGCGCAGCCTCAGAGGTCCGCCTCGCCGTGGGCCGCAACGGCGGCAACATGGGAGACCCCGGCTCGGTGGCCTACATGTTCACCCGCAAGGGCATTGTCAGCCTGCCCAAGAACGATCTCAGCGAAGATGACCTGCTCATGGCGGTCCTGGACGCTGGAGCCGAAGAGGTCAAGGACCAGGGCGAAAGCTTTGAAATCATCTCCGATCCCCAGGACCTGCCCGCGATCCGTGCAGCCCTGGCCGAGGCCGGCATCGAGTATGAAACTGATGAGGCAGGCTTTGTCCCGTCCATGCAGGTTGAGCTGGATGTGGACAACGCCCGCAAGTTCATGAAGCTCTACGACGCCTTGGAAGACCTGGATGACGTCCAGAACATCTACTCCAACGCTGACATGAGCGCCGAGGTTCTCGCCGCACTCGAAGAGGACTAAGACCTGCGTGTTTTAGGAGTCGACCCGGGCTTGACCCGGTGCGGGCTCGGCGTCGTTGACGTTGCCCCCAACCGCACGGCCACCCTGGTGGGTGTTGGTGTGGTGGGAAGCTCGCATGTTTTAACGTTGGACGCCCGGCTGCTGGTCATCGCGGAAGCGATCGATCAGTGGCTGGACGCGTTTAAGCCCGATGTTTTGGCCATTGAACGCGTGTTTGCCCAAACCAACCTCAGCACAGTCATGGGCGTGGCACAGGTGTCAGGTGTTGTCATGGTGGCTGCTGCCCGGCGCGGCATACCCGTGGCCATGCACACCCCGTCGGAGGTCAAGGCCGCCGTGACGGGCAATGGCCGCGCGGACAAAGCCTCCGTCACAGCCATGGTGACAAGGCTTTTGCGCCTGCCCGAGCCGCCCAAACCCGCCGATGCGGCCGACGCCCTGGCCCTGGCCATAGCCCATGCCTGGCGCAGCGGCGTCGCCTTCTCCCAAGGCTCCACCAGTACGACGGCGGCGCAACAGTTATGGCGCGACGCCGAGACCAAGTCCAAGGTCCAAAAGAACAAGGAAAAGCCCGGGGCCACCTGGCACTAGTTGTTAGTACGTATGTTCTATATACTGGCTGTAATTCGTTTGCTAGTCAGTTACGGTTTGGTTCCAGTGTTTCCAGTGTGTTGTCAGGAGCAGTTGCAATGATCAGTTTTGTCCGGGGACCCGTGGCCCATCTCTCGCTGGCCCAGGCCGTCATCGACGTCAACGGGGTGGGCATGCTTGTTCATGCCACGCCGAAGACTCTCGGCAACTTGCGCCTAGGGGAGGAGTCCACCCTCACCACCACCATGATTGTGCGCGAGGACTCCATGACCCTCTACGGTTTTGCCGATGCGGACGAGCGCGAAGTTTTTGACGTGTTGCTCAGTGTCAGCGGCATTGGCCCCCGCCTTGCCCTGGCCATCTTGGCTGTTCTGGAGCCCGAAGCCATCCGGCGGGCTGTGGCGGACGGTGACGGGAAGGCCTTCACCAAGGTTCCCGGCGTTGGACCCAAGGTGGCTGGGCGCATTGTTCTTGAGCTCAAGGGCAAGCTCGTCCCCACCGGTGCCCCCGTCACAGCTTCCAAGCCGGCTGTGGCCATGGCCTGGAAGGACCAGGTGGTTGCCGCCATGACCAGCCTTGGCTGGAATGAACGCGACGCACTCAAGAGCATCGATGCGGCCGTTGCCGACGATCCGGAACTGGCTGAAAGCGCCAACGTGCCCGCCATCTTGCGGGCCACACTGCGGTGGCTGGGCCAGGACAACTCCCGTTCAAGCACTAGGGTGCGCTAGGCCATGGCGCCTTCCGAGGAGCCCGGCCTCCTGCCGGGACAAATCAGCATTGGCGGCGGCACGGGCCGCACGGGGAATGCCGCCGATTTGGCTGTGCCCGCCCCCGAGCCCGAGGAGCGGGAGCTTGAAGCTGCCCTGCGCCCTAAAAACCTTGATGATTTTGTGGGTCAGGAGCGGGTTCGCAAACAGCTCTCGCTGGTCCTTGCCGCGTCCAAGATTCGTGGCCGCAGCGCCGACCACGTCTTGATGTCCGGTCCGCCCGGCCTGGGCAAGACCACGCTGGCCATGATCGTTGCCGCTGAAATGAATGCGCCGCTGCGCATCAGCTCCGGCCCCGCCATCCAGCACGCGGGTGACCTGGCCGCGATTCTCTCCTCACTGTCCGAGGGTGAAGTTCTGTTCCTCGATGAGATCCACCGCATGTCCAGGCCAGCCGAGGAAATGCTGTACATGGCCATGGAGGACTTCCGTGTGGACATCATTGTGGGCAAGGGTGCCGGCGCAACGGCCATTCCACTGGAACTGCCACCGTTTACCCTGGTAGGCGCCACCACGCGTGCGGGCCTGCTTCCAGGTCCCCTGCGTGACCGATTCGGTTTTACCGGCCACCTGGAGTTTTATTCCGTGGGGGAACTGGAACTCGTGTTGCGCCGTTCGGCTGGCATGCTGGATTTGAAGCTGACCAGCGCTGGGTTTTCCGAGATTGCCGGGCGCTCCCGAGGCACACCACGCATTGCCAATCGACTGTTGCGGCGGGTGCGTGACTGGGCGCTTGTTCACGGCATAGAGACCATTGACGCACGCACAGCATCGGCCGCCCTGGACATGTACGAGGTGGATGTCAGGGGCCTTGACCGCCTGGACAGATCGGTGCTGGAAGCCCTGGTCAACAAATTCAATGGCGGCCCGGTTGGCCTGTCCACCCTGGCCATTGCCGTGGGAGAGGAGTCCGAGACTGTTGAAACAGTGGCGGAACCTTTCCTGGTGCGGGAAGGGCTGTTGGGACGGACGCCCCGGGGGCGCATAGCGTTGCCTGCGGCGTGGGAACACCTTGGCTTGAAGATGCCGCGAAATGCTGTGGCGGCTGCCATGTTGCCCTTTGATGAGGATGCCGACGAGCAATAGCGGCCGCCTATACAGTGATCTTGGACAAGCGGAACTGGCACTGCTTGTATCGCTGCAGCCCTGAGTTCCTGCGCCTGGGTGCCAATGTCACCCCTTGGGCCGGTCCAGCAACGACACAATGCGCTTCGTTGTGTGTATTTGTGAGCAATTGTGGGCGGTTTATCATCCAACGTTCAGTTTTACCCTCTAGACTGGTATGACGTCCGGCACGTTTGCTCCGTGTCTGGATCCACGTGTACTTAAAAGAATGGAACCCTAGCTGTGTCCTTCAGCAGTATTTTAGCCGCCGATGCGCCCGCCGCACCCAGTCTGTTCAGCGGCACCAACATCCTTTTGTTCGCCATGTTCGGTTTGCTCATCTTCATGATGATGCGCAAACAAAAGAAGACCAAGGCAGCTGCAGCAGAACAGCGCTCCAAGCTTGCCCCGGGTGTTGAAATGATGACCAACTTTGGCTTGTTCGGCAAGGTCCTCTCCATTGATGAGGATGAGAACAAGATCGTTTTGGAAATCTCCCCCGGCGTCACCGCAACTGTCCACCGTCAGACAGTTGCCAAGATCATCGAGCCCGAGACGGTCGAGGCCATTGTTCCCGATGACGCTTCCGCCTTGACCCTGGATCTTGAGAAGAAAGCACCTGCCGGGGAAACCGTTGAGGAATCCCTTGAGCGCCTAAAGAACGACAACAAAGACAACTAGCCTTATGCGGGTTGGCAGCTGCTGTGCCGGAGGAAATCCTGCACAGCAGCATTGCCATGTTCTCTACACCCGTGACCAATAGAAGGATCCCTTGATGGCACGAACAGGTCCGACGTCCACAGCCCGCAGAACTCTTCTGTGGCTTGCGGCGATCATCATTGCATGCACCTTGGCGGTAGGCGGCGGCGTCCTCGCCGGAGCCGCCTCATGGTCGCCAAAACTGGGTCTTGACCTTGAGGGCGGTACCCAGATGATTCTGGCGCCCAAGGTTGAAGGCGCTGGAAGTATCACCAGCGAGCAGTTGGATCAGGCTGTGTCCATCATCCGTCAGCGTGTTGACGGTTCGGGTGTTTCGGAAGCGCAGATTTCCACCGAAGGCGGTAACAACGTTGTTGTGAACATGCCTGGCAAACCCACGGATGCAGAGCGCGATCTCATCAAGGCCTCGGCCAACATGAACTTCCGCCCTGTCATTGTTGCCACACAGGTTCCCAGCGGTGCCGTGCCGGAAGCCGAGCGGACTCCCGCGGACAAGCTACCGGTTCCCACGGCCGCCCCCGTCAATGCGAGCGACCCCAACTGGGTTGACGCCGCGCTGATGAAGCAGTTCGAGGCGACCAGCTGCATCCCCCCGCTCACCGACCGACCCACAAGCTCGGATCCAAACAAGCCGCTCGTGAGCTGCGAGCCTGACTCCGGCATCAAGTACATCCTCGGCCCGGTGGAGATTCCCGGCAAGTGGATCAAAACCGCCAGCTACGGCCTGCAGGCTGGCGCGCAGGGCGCAACCACCAATGAATGGTCTGTTCAGCTCACGCTGACCAAGCCTGAGGGTGCCCAGGCATTCAAGGATGTCACCCAGCGTTTGAACGCCAAGTACCTGGCCAACCCGCAGGATCCGCAGTCACGATTCGCCATTGTGCTCGATGACAGTGTCATCTCCGCCCCGGCGTCCATGGCTGTCATCACGGACGGCCAGTCCTCCATCACCGGACAGTTCACCGAAGAAAGCGCAAAGTCGCTGGCGGACAAGCTCAAGTTCGGTTCGCTGCCCATCAGCTTTGAGATTCAGAGCGAACTCCAGATCTCGGCAACACTTGGTTTGCAGCAGCTGGAAATGGGCATGTTGGCCGGTTTGATCGGTCTTGGCCTGGTGGTCATCTACTCCCTCTTCCAGTACCGGGCCCTTGGCCTTGTCACCATCATGTCCCTGGTGATCGCAGGTGTCATCACCTACTTGGCCATCATCTTGCTGGGTTGGGCCGAAAACTACCGCCTCTCACTGGCCGGTGTGGCGGGCATCATCGTGGCGATCGGCCAGACTGCCGACTCGTTCATTGTTTACTTTGAACGTGTCAGGGACGAGCTCCGTGACGGCCGGGGGCTGGTGGCCGCTGTTGAAAACGGCTGGGCACGCGCCAAACGCACCATCCTGGCCTCCAAGGCAGTGAACCTCTTGGCCGCCTTGGTGCTGTACTTCGTCTCCGTAGGAAACGTCAAGGGCTTCGCCTTCACGCTGGGGCTCACGGCCGTGGCTGACCTCATTGTGGTCTTCATGTTCACCCATCCCACCTTGCAGTTGCTGGCTCGCACCAAGTTCTTCGGTGAAGGCCACCGCTTCTCCGGCCTTGATCCCGTTCAGCTTGGCGCCATTCCCTTGTACCGCGGTGCGGGCCGTTTGCGGACGCCCGAAGAGACCATGGAAGTAGTCAAGGGCAAGAACGCCCGCGCAGCCGGCGAAGCAGAACGCCGCCAGACCATTGCGGAACGCCGTCTGGCAGCCAAGGAAGCTGAATTGGTTGGCAGCAGGGGTGCCGGGGCTGCAAAGTCCGAGTCCAACGACGACTCGAAGGAGAACAAGTAATGAAGAGTTTCGCCACTTTTGGTAACGAGCTTTACACCGGTGAACGGTCCTACGAGTTTGTAGGGAAACGCAAGATCTGGTTTGGTATCACGGGCCTTGCGGTTCTGCTGTCGCTGCTGATTCCCATGTTGGGTGGTGGCTTCAACTTCGGCATTGAGTTCCGCGGTGGGTCACAGTTCACCATCTCCGAAGTTGCCCACACCGATGCCGCCATTGGTGAAGAGGCTGTTGCCAAGGCTGTGCCCGGCACGGCAGCCGTGGTCACCAACATTGCTGGCAAGACCATGCAGGTCCAGACCGACAGGCTCTCCGATGACGAGACCTTGAAGGTCAAGGACGCGTTGAAGACTGCCTACGGTGTAACGGAAGACCACATCACCTCCACGTTCGTTGGGCCCACCTGGGGACAGGACGTGTCACGTCAGGCCATCATCGGCTTCATTGTCTTTGTGCTTCTGGCAACAGTGTTGATGGCCGTCTACTTCCGAACCTGGCGCATGTCCATTGCCGCCGTGGTGGGCATGCTGGTGGTCATGGTTGTCACGGCCGGCGTTTACGCGGCATCCAACTTTGAAGTCACGCCGTCGGCCATCATCGGCTTCCTGACCATTTTGAGCTACTCGCTCTATGACACGGTGGTGGTCTTTGACAAGATTCGGGAAAACACGGCCGACATCAGCACCTCGGTGCGCAGGACTTTTGGCGAGGAAGTGAACCTGGCCGTCAACCAGACCCTGGTCCGCTCCATCAACACCATGATGGTTGCCGTGCTGCCCGTTGGCTCCATCTTGTTCATCGGTGCGTTCCTGCTCGGTGCCGGAACGCTGCGGGACCTGTCCCTGGCCTTGTTCATCGGCATTATTGTGAGTACTTTCTCCACGATCTTCGTTGCGGCCCCGTTGTACGCCTGGTTGCGTGAGCGTGAACCGGAACTGGCCAAGCAGGCCAAGAAGGTGCACTCGCGTCGCGCCGGCGAAGCAAACGAGACGGCCAAGACCGTCACCGTCTAACAGCGCTCCAGTTTGGCCCGTAGCCGGGGGAGGATGCACAGCATCCGCCCCCGGCTATCCTTTTGGTCAAAGATTCCCCATCTGCGCCTTACACTGGATAAATGCTCCGCAGTGGGAGCGTACGGCCGCAAATTCGAGGGAGGTAATGCGTTGAACGATGAATCGCCCTCGCATGAGATATTGACGGAATCCGGGTCCCCACCTCCCGGCGACTCCAGTGTTTCCAAGCCGCGCCCTGCGGAACTGCGCCCCACCTTTCCGGGCCGCCGCGAGCGCACCCGGTCGCGTCTGGCCCGCCTGACAGGTTGGTCCAATGAGAGCTACTCGCCCATCCTGGAGCCGTTGCTGCGTATTGTGCGGGCCAAGAACCCCAAGGAAGACTTTGAGCTAATTCAGCGTGCCTTCTCGGTTGCCGAGAAGTACCACGAAGGCCAGAAGCGCAAGAGCGGTGACCCCTACATCACGCACCCGGTTGCCGTGACCACCATCCTTGCCGAGCTGGGCATGAGCGGCAGCACTCTCGCCGCTGCCCTGCTGCATGACACGGTGGAGGATACCGCCTACACCCTGGCCGAGCTGGAACGGGACTTCGGCCCCGAGATCACCATGCTGGTGGACGGCGTTACCAAGCTGGACAAGGTTGAGTTCGGTGATGCGGCACAGGCGGAGACGGTCCGCAAAATGGTCATCGCCATGGCCAAGGACATCCGGGTGTTGGTGATCAAGCTTGCGGACAGGCTGCACAACGCCCGCACGTGGAGGTTCGTCTCGGCAGCCTCTTCCGAGAAGAAAGCCCGGGAAACCCTGGACATCTTCGCGCCGCTGGCGCACCGGCTGGGCATGAACGCCATGAAATGGGAGCTCGAAGAACTTTCCTTCGCCGCCTTGTACCCCAAGGTGTATGAAGAGATTGTCCGGATGGTCCAGGACCGCTCTCCCGAGCGTGAAAAGCAACTGAGCATCATTCGCCGTGAAATTGCCGAGTCCATGCGGGTCTCCAAGATCAAGGCGGAGATCACGGGTCGGCCCAAGCACTACTACTCCATTTACCAAAAGATGGTGGTGCGCAACAAGGACTTTGATGACATCAACGATCTCATCGGCGTCCGTGTCTTGGTGGACACGGTGGGTGACTGCTATGCCGCACTGGGCCAGATTCACTCGCTGTGGAACCCCCTGGTGGGGCGTTTCAAGGACTACATTGCCCTGCCAAAGTTCAATATGTACCAGTCGCTGCACACCACAGTGGTGGGCCCGGGCGGCAAATTGGTTGAAATTCAGATCCGCACCCTGGAAATGCACCAGCGGGCGGAATACGGTGTGGCCGCCCACTGGAAGTACAAGACAGGGAACAAGGCCCCCGTCACGAGCCAGGACGACATGAACTGGCTGCGCACCTTGGTGGACTGGCAGCAGGAGACCAAGGACCCCAACGAGTTCCTGGAATCACTGCGCTATGAGATGAACGCCAAGGAAGTGTTTGTCTACACGCCCAAGGGCGCGGTCATAGCACTGCCTGAGGGTTCCACGCCCGTGGACTTTGCCTACAGCGTCCACACTGAGGTGGGCCACAGGACCATTGGGGCGCGCGTCAACGGCAAACTGGTGCCGCTGAACAGTGAGCTCTCCCACGGTGACACGGTGGAGATCTTCACCAACAAGGCGGAGGGTGCGGGCCCCAGCCAGGATTGGCAGAACTTTGTCAAGAGTGCCCGTGCCCGCAACAAGATCCGCCAGTGGTTCACCAAGGAACGACGCGAAGAGTCCATTGAAAAGGGCAAGGAACTCCTCACCAAGGGCATGCGCAAGGCCAACCTGCCCTTGCAAAAAATGATGACGCACGACGCCCTCATGGCCGTCGCGGAACATTTCCACTATACAGACATTGCCGGCCTCTATGCGGCTGTGGGGGACGGGCACACGTCCACCCAATCGGTGGTTGAGCGGCTGCGTGAAGTTCTCGGCGTCCACCACGACATAGACGACACTCCGGCACCGTTGGACACCCATGTCTCCACCAGCCGCCCCCGCATCTCCGATTCCGGCGTGGTTGTCCACGGTGTTGGCGAAGTATTGGTGAAGCTGGCCCGGTGCTGTACCCCCGTGCCCCCGGATCCCATCTCCGGGTTCGTCACCAAGGGCTCAGGGGTGTCAGTGCACCGCCAGGACTGCCCCAATCTATTGAATCTTCAAAATGAGCCTGACCGGCTCGTTGAGGTTGAATGGGCCCAAGCGCAAAAGGGCGTGTTCCTCGTGGAGATCCAGGTGGAAGCCCTGGACCGGAAGAGTCTGCTCTCCGATGTGACGCGTGTGCTGGCCGAATGCCACGTGAACATTTTGGCGGCCAGTGTCAGCACCACCCGCAACCGGGTGGCCATGTCCAAATTCGCCTTTGAAATGGGCGATCCAAAGTACCTCGACAACGTGCTCAACGCTGTGCGCCGCATTGACGGTGTCTACGACGTCTACAGGGCCACCGGATCACAACGGCGCACCTAGGGCAGCTGACCGGTGCTGAGCATGCTCTGGACCAGACGCTGTGCCCGGAGCTTGCCGGGTACATGCGTGGCTGCGGCCAGGGCCCGCAGCATGGCGTCCACGCTGCACTCCAATGCGCACTCCCCGGCCATGGCCGTCAGGACTTCCCGCGCCGTGCCTTCCGGGGCGGAACGGGCCACATCCAGGGCAGTCCGCAGCGGGCTCGTCACCAAGGCGCCGCCCACGCGTTGCACATCAGCCGCCGCCAGATGGACCTGGCGCAGGGTGCAGCCGCTGTGGACTGGCAGTGATGCGGTATTTCCGTCATTGTCCACAAGGAGTGAAATGACCAGCGGAGGGGGAGCACAACCGTAAACCCATGCCGCCGCCAGCTGCCCCAGCACGGCCCGCTTTTCCAGCGCCGCGGGAACGCTCAGGTACAGCGCCCCGGCCCGCAATGCGGGCGTCTGGGCGACCGCACAGGGGCGAAACGCCTCGCCCACCACAGGGGCCAGCACGCCGTCGAGCTTCATGGCGTGAAGTTCCCCCAGGATGAACAGGTCCCCGGGAAACAAAAGTGCGCCGGGGCTGCTACTTGTTTCGCTCATGCACCAAGACTGCACCTGCGCACGGCAAACGCAAAGGCCCCACGGCCGGATTGTGGACAACCCGGCCCTGGGGCCCTGTGAACTGCTGAAAATACTTGCTAGGAGAAGTCCGCAGCTGCCTTCTGGATCTGTTCCAGCCACAGCTCGCGGGCTGCCAATGCTTCAGTGGCCTTGGCAACCTTGCGGGCGTCCCCGGCCTTCTGGGCCTTGGCAAGATCGTCCTTCAAGCCAGCAATGGTCGCCTCAAGCTGGCTCAGGGCCCTGCTGGTGCGGGCCTTGGCTTCGGGGTCGCTGCGGCGCCAGTTGTCCTCGTCGGCGGCACGAACGGCGTCCTCAACCTTGCGGAAACCGGCTTCAACACGCTGCATGTCGTTGCGGGGAACCTTGCCGGCTTCCTCCCACTTGTCACGAATGGCCTGCAGGGCCTTCTTGGTGGCGTTGAGGTCCTTGATGGGCAGCAGAGCCTCGGCCTCGGAAATCAGGGCTTCCTTGACCAGCAAGTTGGCGCCGAATTCCTCATCCAAGGCGTTGTTGGCTGCCTGGCGGGCAGCAAAGAACTTGTCCTGCGCACCGCGGAAACGGGCCCACAGGGCGTCGTCGTCCTTGCGGCTGGCGCGCGGCGAGCTCTTCCACTGGTCCATCAAGCGGCGGTACTCGCCAGCGGCGAAGCCCCAGTCGGTTGACGTTGCCAATTCCTCGGCAGCCTCAATCAAGGACTCCTTGGTGTTCTTGGCTGCGGCGTTGTTGTTGTCCAGCTGGGAGAAGTAGGCGCGGCGATGACGGTCAAACACGGTGCGGGCACTGCGGAACCGCTTCCACAGGCCTTCCTCCGTGGCACGGCCAAGACGCATGCCGGACTTCTGTGCCTGCTTCCAGAACTCAAAGAGTTCATTCATGCGGGCGCTGCTGACCTTCCACTGAATGGCTGCGGGGTCTTCGGCCGCAATGGCTTCAGCCTCGGCCACAATGGCCTCGCGTGCTGCCAGCTCCACCGCGCGGGCAGCCTCATGGGTTGCGCGCTCCGCGGCGGTCAGCGCCTTGATGCTCTCATCGAGAGCCACCAGACGGGCCAAGGCGGCGTTGACGTCACCCACCGACGTGCGTTCGCCAAGCTGCTCACGCAAGTGCGTGACAGTCTTGTGCATGTCGGTGGTGGGGGCCTTGGCCTCAACACGCTGCTCAAGCAACGTCACCTGGGCCAGGATGTCCTCGAACTTGCGAGCAAAGTAGGCCAAGGCCTCATCCTTGCTGGCACCCGGGTACTGGCCCACAGGGAACTCTTCGCCGTCCAGCAGCAGGAAAACGTGTCCGTCTTCTTCGGCGCGGCCAAACTTGGCAGCTTCCACCAGGTTCACAGCCGGAACTGCCACGGCAGGAGCGGCAACAGGGGCCGCCGGTGCTGCAGGAGCCTTGGGCCGGGCAGCAAAGGCAGCCGGTGAAGGTGAAGGTGAGGGAGCTGGAACAGGGGCCTGTTCCGCGTCGGCAACAACCGGTGCAGAGCTTTCCTGGGCAGGCATGGCCGGCTCGGTTGTTGAGGCAAGTGTTTCGTCGGATTCTTGACTGTGTGTCACCGCTAAAAGTCTTTCGCTGGAGGGAACTGAGGGGTGGAGCAAAACGATCTGGCCATGATCGCGCTGAAACGTATTTTCGGGGCGGGCGTTAATGCATTCCGCCGGGAGTGGCCGTGTGAAATCTAATCAAGCTTGAACGAGTCTATCGTCACCTTGGTCTTGGGTGCGCCGTCTGTGGCGTCTGCCGCGATGCCGCCGTCGGCAATTGCGTTCACAACATCCAGGCCGCTGGTGACCTTGCCAACAATTGTGTAGCCGCCGGTGTCCTGCGGCAGGACCGTGTCCTTGAAGGTGATGAAGAACTGCGTGCCATTGGAGAAGGTGGTGTTTGCGCGGGCTACGGCAATGGTGCCGGCGGGGTATTTGCCATCAGCCGGGGTGTTTTCCACCGGGCCCCACAGGTAGCTGGGATCCCCCTGGCCGTCGCCCTTGAGGGAACCGCACTGCAACACACCGAAGTCGGGCGCGTCGGCCAGACGGTGGCAGCTCTTGCCCGTCATGAAGCCGGTATCAGCCAGGGACTTGAAGACGGCCGCAGCTTGGGGGGCCGTGGTGCCGTCCAGGCTCACGCCCACGGGCTGGCCATTGAGGCTCAGGGATCCGGTGAAGGTTTTGCCCTTGGCGGTGTCAGCCTTGGGAACCGTGGGGCTGTTGGTCTGGGCCGGGGCGGCGGTTGTGGGCGCTGCCGTGGCTGCGGCGGTTGCCGTGGGCTCCGGGTCGGCGGAGGCCTTTTCCTTGGGGGTGAACACAGTCAACGCCAGCACAATGGCAACCACCAGGGCAACAGCAATGGCGATGGCCGCAATCAAGTTGTCGCGTTTGCGGCGATTCAGCTGCTCCTGGTGCAGGGTCTGATTGGCCTGCATGCGGGCAACGCGTGCCTTTGCCTCGCGGTTGGACTTATTGCTGTTGACCAACTGTGCCTCTCCTTCTGGTGAGACCCGCGCCGTGCAAGCGTGGCGGGGGTAGGTTAGGGGTGGAGTGCCAAACCTTATAAAATGGCATTCGGTGTCAGTTTACTCATGTATTTGCCGCAAAGCTGCGAGCATGACTGGGGCAGGCTCACACCATGACGTTTACCCGCCCCGCCACAACTCGAGATTGAACTCCTTTGAGTGGCGCATGTTAGGAGAGCATTACCCATGGCACGCAACGCCTCCTTGTCCGGTTTTCCCGAGTGGCTTCCCGAGGAACGGCTGGTGGAACAGCATGTGTTGGACACCCTGCGCCGCACCTTTGAACTCCACGGGTTCAGCTCAGTAGAGACCCGGGCGGTGGAGACTGTGGGCCAACTTCTGCGCAAGGGCGAGATTGATAAAGAGGTGTACGCGCTCTCCCGCCTGCAGGACGACGACGGGAACGCGGCCGCAGCTGCCAAGGCCGACCCCAACCAGCTGGCCCTGCACTTTGACTTGACTGTGCCCTTTGCCCGCTACGTGGTGGAGAACGCCGGATACCTGTCCTTCCCGTTCCGCCGCTACCAGATCCAGAAGGTGTGGCGCGGCGAGCGTCCGCAGGAGGGACGCGCCCGCGAGTTCACCCAGGCAGACATTGACGTAGTGGCCGACGGCGAACTTCCCTTCCGCTACGACGTGGAACTTGCGCTGGTGATTGCCGAGGCACTCTCCGCCCTGCCCATCCCCGCCTTCAAGCTGCGCATCAACAACCGCAAATTGGCTGAAGGCTTCTACCGGGGGATTGGCCTCACCGACACGGCCGGGGTGCTGCGCAGCATCGACAAGCTGGAAAAGATTGGCGCGGACAAGGTTGCCGAACTGCTCAAGAACGAGCTCGGCGCCACCGACGAACAGGCCGCCAAGGCCCTAGCCCTGGCCTCCATCCGCACCGAGGACACCTCATTTGTGGCTGCCGTGCGTGCCCTGGGTGTCACCGACGAGCTCATGGAGGAAGGCCTGAACGAGCTGGAGCAGGTCATTGCCGCAGCAGTGAAGAGCGCCCCCGGCTCAGTGGTGGCTGACCTCTCCATCGCCCGAGGCCTGGACTACTACACAGGAACCGTCTACGAGACTGTCCTGGTGGGCCACGAAGCCCTGGGCTCCATCTGCTCCGGTGGCCGCTATGACGCACTCGCCTCCAAGGGCAACCGCAAGTTCCCCGGCGTCGGGCTCTCCATTGGTGTGACCCGCCTGGTGGCCCGCATCCTCAGCCAGGAATTCGCCAAGGCCTCCCGCAGCGTCCCCACGGCCGTGCTGGTCACCCTGGTGGATGAGGACAGCTGGTCGGACGCCCAAGATGTGGCCGCAGCCTTGCGTGCCCGCGGCATCTCCACCGAGGTTGCCGCCAAGGCGGACAAGTTCGGCAAGCAGATCAAGTACGCGGACAAGCGCGGCATTCCCTACGTGTGGTTCACCGACGAGTCTGGCACCCACCAGGTCAAGGACATTCGCAGCGGCGAGCAGGTAGTGGCGGATCCGGCCAGCTGGACGCCGCCAGCTGCTGATCTGGTCCCGCAGATCGTTCAGGCGTAGTACCAGCCGCACCCGTGGTCACCTAACGGGGCAGGACCGGCTCCGGCGGGAACCGCGAACCATGCGGGGAAATCCATCCCCGCTCCGAGGTCCGCGATTCCCACCGTGGCGAGACGTGCCCGCCACGGGTGCCTGTCTCATCACGGTAAACTTCTAGACAAACTCTTTCCACGGCAGCCGATCGCGCGCCGTTCACCACCATTGAAAGGAATGCTGTGCTGCGCACACATGACCTGGGCTCCCTGCGGGCCGAACATATTGGCCAGACCGTCGTACTCTCAGGCTGGGTTGCCCGCCGTCGCGACCACGGTGGTGTTGCGTTCCTTGATCTGCGTGACTCCTCGGGCGTGTCGCAGATTGTGGTGCGTGAAGAGGACGTGTTCCATGCCTTGCGCAACGAATTCGTTTTGCAGATCACCGGAACTGTTTCCCGCCGCCCCGAGGGCAACGAGAACCCGGCCCTCGCCACAGGTGAGATCGAGGTGATGGCGGATTCCGTCGTCGTACTCAATGAAGCAGCCCCCCTGCCGTTCCAGGTGGACGAGCACGTTGAGGTGGGTGAGGAAGCGCGCCTGAAGCACCGCTACCTGGACCTGCGCCGTCCCGGCATGCAGCGCAACCTGCGCCTGCGCTCCGAGGCCAACCGTGTGGCCCGCAACCTGCTGCACGAGCAGGGCTACACCGAGATTGAAACGCCCACGCTGACGCGTTCCACCCCCGAAGGTGCCCGCGACTTCGTGGTGCCCGCCCGTTTGGCCCCGGGATCCTGGTACGCGCTGCCGCAGTCCCCGCAGCTGTTCAAGCAGCTCCTGCAGGTGGGCGGCTTTGAGAAGTACTACCAGATCGCCCGCTGCTACCGCGACGAGGACTTCCGCGCGGACCGCCAGCCGGAGTTCACCCAGCTGGACATCGAGGCAAGCTTCGTTGACCAGGATGACATCATCGCCCTGGGCGAGAAGATTGTCTCCGAGCTGTGGAAGCTGATCGACGTCGAGATCCCGCTGCCCATCCAGCGCATGACCTACCGCGACGCCATGGCCCGCTACGGCTCCGACAAGCCCGACCTGCGTTTCGGTCAGGAACTGACGGAGATGACGGAGTTCTTCAAGGACACCGAGTTCGGCGTCTTCAAGGCACCTTACGTGGGTGCTGTTGTCATGCCCGGTGGCGCCTCACAGCCCCGCCGCCAGCTGGATGCCTGGCAGGAATGGGCCAAGCAGCGCGGCGCCAAGGGCCTTGCTTACGTGCTGGTCAAGGAAGAAGGCGAACTGACTGGCCCGGTTGCCAAGAACCTGACGGACACCGAGCGTGCCGGCCTGGCCGACGCCGTTGGGGCCAAGATCGGCGACTGCATCTTCTTCGCCGCCGGTGAGGTTTCCCCCTCCCGCGCACTCCTGGGGGCAGCCCGCGTTGAGATCGGCCACCGCACCGGCTTGATCAACCCGGCCGACTGGGCGTTTGTGTGGGTTGTTGACGCACCCATGTTTGAGCCTGCCTCCGACGCCGTTGCCTCCGGTGACGTTGCTGTTGGTGCCGGCAAGTGGACCGCAGTGCACCACGCGTTCACCTCGCCCAAGCCCGAGTTCATGGACACCTTCGACACCGATCCGGAGTCGGCACTGGCGTTTGCCTACGACATCGTGTGCAACGGCAACGAAATCGGTGGCGGTTCCATCCGTATCCACCGCAACGACGTGCAGAAGCGTGTCTTTGAGGTCATGGGCCTGAGCAACGAAGAGGCAGAAGAGAAGTTCGGCTTCCTGCTCGAGGGCTTCAAGTTCGGCGCCCCGCCGCACGGCGGCATCGCCATTGGCTGGGACCGTGCCGTGTCCCTGCTGGCGGGCGTGGATTCCATCCGCGACGTCATCGCGTTCCCGAAGTCCGGCGGCGGCTACGACCCGCTGACGGCAGCACCGGCGCCCATCACGGCACAGCAGCGCAAGGAAGCCGGCGTTGATTTCAAGCCGGAAGCCAAGTAGCACCTGCTCCACGTAAATGCCGGCTTCCCCTGATGGGGAGGCCGGCATTTTTTGGTCCTGGCCTCCGGCGGTGATCGAGTCGAGCGCACCGTCAGCGCCGCCCGGCTACGATGAACAATGTGAATGACTCTGCGTCGCAAGACTGTACAGTGGGCGCCGTTGAGGTGTTGCTGAATGCGGCCTGGCCTGCCCCGGAGGCTGTGGACAGCGGTGGTTGGGTGCTGCGATCAGCTAGCTCCGTCACCCAGCGGGCCAACTCGGTGTGGCCGCGGTCTCAGCCCGCCGACCTTGAGGCGGCGCTGCGGGAGACTGCGCGCTGGTACGCCGCGCGCCGTCAGC
This sequence comes from Arthrobacter sp. HLT1-20, assembly GCF_054510895.1. Classification (NCBI taxonomy): domain Bacteria; kingdom Bacillati; phylum Actinomycetota; class Actinomycetes; order Micrococcales; family Micrococcaceae; genus Arthrobacter; species Arthrobacter sp. HLT1-20. The sequence goes on from NZ_JBTNDR010000006.1 coordinate 94,379, forward strand.
CCGTCATCTTCCAAATGACGCAGCGCCCGGAAAATGGCGCTTTGGAAGAGTTACTGGATCTGCAGCGGTACTCCCGCCAGTCGGAGACAGTGATCATGAGCGCCGGTTTCGGTGTTGACAAGGGCTTTCCCGCGCCGGCGGGCGTTGCGCTGACGTTGAGCGATTCGCCGTCGAAGGAGTGGATGGAGTTGTGGTGGCGGGTCGACGGCAGGGGAGGGCCTGCAGAACGCGAGGTGGCTTGGGGGATTCTTACGGGCATCCCGTCGCTCTACGCCTCGGCTGTGAATGGCGACGGCGTGGTGGTGGGCACGGGGCGGCTGACACTCGTCAACGGCTGGGCCGGGATCTATTGCATGAGTGTCCATCCGGACTTTCGCCGCCAAGGGATTGCGGCAGCCATAATGTGCCAGCTCCTTCACGCGGCCCGTGAGAGGGGCGCGGCGCAGGCGTGGCTGCTGGTGACCGCCGCGAATTTCGGTGCGCGGGCACTATATGAGGGCGGTGGATTTAGCGAAGTTGGCAGGTACCATTACCGGCAGGCTCCGCTACGCCGAGCACCCATGGCCTGTTGAGCGGCAGCACCGGGGAAGAAACGTCCACTCGCATGTGAGCTAGAGAATGAGCTTGAACCCCACGTGCGATGCGGTGAATCCCAGCCGCTCATAGAAGCGATGCGCAGCGTCCCGGGATTTGTCGCTGGTCAACTGGACCAAGGAGGCTCCCCGGCGCCGCCCCTCCGCCACAGCCCATTCCAGCATTGCCGATCCTAAGCCGTTGCCACGCAACCGCTCGTCCACCCGGACAGCCTCCACCAACAATCGGGTCGCCCCCAAACGGGCCAGCCCCGGAATAACCGTCAACTGCAGGGTAGCCACAACGGTTTCCAGATCATCCACGACGGCGACCAGCAACTGTGCGGGGTCCGCGTCGATGGCGTGGAAGGCAGCCAGATACGATGCGTGGTCCCCGGGCGCGGCGGAATTCTCCGCCTGCCGGATTGTGTCGTTGACCATCAGTTCTACTATCGGGACAACATCGGCTTCGGCGGCCCTGCGCAGGTGAAAGTTCTTGCCGGACAGGACGAAAGTTTCCAGGATCATGAACTGATCCTTTCACGCCCACACGCCACCTGGAGTTTCGCCGGCATCCTGGCCGTGCAGGATTATGTGGAACAGGTTGTGGTCCTGCCACGCCCCGGCGATCAACAAATACTTCGGTGCCATCCCTATCTTGTGGAAGCCGGCCTTCAACAGCACCCGCTGCGAGCCAGCGTTGTGCAGAAGGGTTCCAGCCTCAATGCGGTGCAGTCCGAGATCGTCACGGGCGGTGTCGACGATCACCCTGACAGCAGCGGATGCCAGGCCGCGGCCCGCGAACTGCCGGTCCACCCAGTAGCCCAGCCCAGCGCTCTGGAAGGGGCCGCGGACAATCCCCGCCAAGCTGAACCGGCCCACCAGGTCATCGCCGGCAAACAAGCCGAAGGGATACCCCAGGCCGGCTTCAGCGGCGTCGAGCCTGCTGGCAAGGTCGCCAGCCTGCCAGGCCTCGGTGTAGTACTCCTCGGGGCGCACTGGTTCCCACGGGGCGAGGTAGTCACGGTTGCGGACGTAGGCTGCGGCAAGCGCCGGCGCATCGCCGGGCCGCAAGATACGCATGCGAACGTCGTCGCTCAGTTTGCAGGATTCAAACACCCGCCAACCCTACGCCATGCGTGCTTCCTATGGCTGGGAGTTGTCGGTGAGTGTTAGCCGCATGAAGACGCTGTGGGGGTCAAGGCTATAGGTGCCAAAGGGTGGGCGCCGGGTGAATCCGTGCCGTTCGTAAAGTCGCCGGGCCGGTGCGAAGAAGTCATGGCTACCGGTTTCCAGATAGAGATACTTGTAGTTGCGGAGCCGGGCCTCTGCAACAATCCTGTGGAGAAGCAGGGCCGCAATGCCCTGTCCACGCGCGGCAGGTGCGGTGCGCATTGACTTGACCTCGGCGGTGGCTGAGTCAAGGACTTTCAGGGCGCCACAGCTGAGCAGCTCTTCGCCGCAGCGCACGGTCCAAAACGTCACACCTTGTTCGGAGAGCGCCGAATGGTCAAGGGCATGGACGCTGCCAGCGGGCGAGGTGGCAAACATGTCGGCCAAATGATCATCCAGCAGTCGCCGGACATCAGCCTTCTTCGGATCGTCAATCTCAATCAAAACCATGGGAAGAATATACCTTCACCTCTTGCCCGATGAGCCAGCGGACGACGTCGGGCACGTCACCTGCGGCGCATATGCTCTACTCTCCCCGTGGCGCCGTTCCTCATCGGCGGGTCCCTCTGGTATTTTTCCCAGAATGCCGGAGGCTGGGATGAGCTGAGATTCTTCCTCATCCTGATACTCTCGATGCCCGTCCTCGCCGGGATGGCAGCTTTCTCAGTCGTGTTCGCGTTTCGGAAGGATGACGGCGTCCGCAAACTGAGGCTAACATCCAGGGTCGCCAGTGTTGTGTCACTGGCCGTGTTCGGCGGCCTGGTGCTCATGGGCTGTGCTGGAATCATCCAATCCCTCCGGTTTTAGTGTCCGGGGCGTGGACTTTCCAGGCGGTCTGCGATTCAAGTCGAGCAGGATCAAAGAAGCGCAGCCTTCCGGCCCGGCCTAGAGTGGAAGCCGTACAGCAGACCATTGAAAGGAACCCGCCATGAGCACCACTTTCAGCGCCGAGGAAAAAGCGGCGATGCGTGCGGCCGCGGCCGAAGCCAAGGCCGCACAACAGGGCGCGGACCTGGAAGCGGCGTGTCTGGCCGCAATTTCCGCCATGACCGGCACAGACCGGGAACTGGCTGAGACCCTGCACCAGCTGGTCAAGACGCACACATCACTGGGAGCAAAGACCTGGTACGGAATGCCGGCCTACACCAACGCCGATGGCAAGGTGGTGGTGTTTTTCCAGAGCGCCGCCAAGTTCAAGGTGCGCTACGCCACCATCGGTTTCCAGCCCGATGCCAGGCTTGATGACGGCAACTTCTGGCCTAGCTCCTACGCCGTGACAAAGCTCACCGCGGCGGACCAGCAACAACTACTGGCGTTGCTGCAGAAAGCCGTTGGCTAGAGGCGCCGGACGCGGCCCCTGACCCCGGAAACGGGCACAAGCACCTCCGGTCTCCGCCACGGGAGCAGAACAACCTAGAGTTACTCCGGCCCGCAGTGTCTGCAGCATGAATATCCCGCATTGCCGGAAGGGTGGCTGTGCCAAGTTCCCGATCGTGAAAGCATGCTCAGGAGATATGGAGTCGCCATGGACAACAATGGATTTTGGGACCTGCAGGAAAAAGTACGCGGCCAGGTCATCACGTCCCACGGCCCCATGGCATGATTCTCAAGTTGCGGATGTCATCGCGAGAGTCAACTGTGCGCGCTGAGGGTCTGGACCTTGCACGTTGAGGTGGCCGGCACATCCTTGGAGGTCGGTCTGCGTCCCGTCGAGGTGGTGCACGGCGGTATCGTCATCTACCGGCTCGAGCACCTTCCATCAGGGCCCGCTCCCGTACCCGATGCTCGACACTCTTTTCGACCCGCTTCTGCCCCCAGGCGAGCAAGCAAATTGGCATGCGGAGTTCCGCCCAGAACTAAGCGACGTTGTGATCGGCGCTGCCCAACGCGTATCCCAGGAAGAGGCTGCCTATCCTTACCGGGACGTCAACGTCTCGATAGTCATCGCCGGAATGTGGGAATCCCCGGCGGACAACGAAGCCAGCACGCAGTGGGTCAAAGACTGCTATCAGGCACTCCATCCCCACGGGGCCCGGTTGGCAAGGATCAAGGCGAAGTGCGATCCCAGCAACCCGTTCCATATCAATCAGAACATCCAACCGGTGGCCTGAAACGCGCAAAAGTGTTCACTGAGCGCAGCTACTGAGGGAGGCATGGGACGGGACGGAACAGGCATGCACCATGATTGCTCCTGCCCTCAGGTCACACCGCCCGTGGCCGACGCCCATTCAGCGGTCGGAAAACCATTTGAAATCCGTCATCGAGCTCAACACGGCGAACCCCGATCTGGTATGCGGCCTCGACGTTGCCCTTGGTCAAAACCTCTGAGGGTGATCCCTGAGCAACGACACGCCCTTGATGAAGCAGTAGGAGGCGGTCGCAGTATGTCGCGGCCAGGTTCAGGTCATGGAGAATTACGGCTACCGCGTGCTTGCTGCTGTGGGCAAGGTCGCGCACCAATTCGAGGACTTCATGTTGGTAGCGGACGTCAAGGTGGTTGGTTGGCTCATCCAAAAGCAGGTGAGTGGTTTGTTGCGCCAGGGCGCGGGCAATGAGCACCCTTTGCCGTTCCCCGCCGGATAGTTGCTCGAAATGCTGGCCTGCAAGAGCCAGCATACCCACGCGCTCCAGCGCAGCAGCGGCGATTCTTTCATCCATGCCGGTGACCCGATTGAAGGTTCCCCGGTGGGGAGTGCGGCCCAACAAGACCATGTCCGAGACCAGCAGTGGAAGGTCCCCAGGATTTTCCTGCACCACCACGGACACGGTGCGTGCAATGTCCCGGGCACTGAGCCGGTGTATCTCGGAATGGTCCAGAAACACTTTGCCCGCACTTGGGGACAAAGATCCGTAGAGGGTTCGCAGGAGCGTGGTCTTCCCGCTTCCATTGGGACCCACCAACCCCAGAACTTCCCCACGGCTGGCGCGCAGATCCACGCCGTCGAGCACCTCGCGGGAGCCGTACGCGAAGGAGATGCCGGCGCCGGAAATCACTGGCGGAACCGTTCGATGATGCGTTCCAGGCCCTCGATGGTCAGGGGAGAGGCAGGTTCGGTGAAATTGAAAAGCTGCGTCATGACGTCATGATTTGCGATGGCCGTGATTGATTCGGCGCCCTTCATGGACAGGATGGCGTTGGAAATCTGTTCCGGATGCCCGGTCGAGTGCAACAGAACCAGGACATCGGGGTTCCGCCCAATAAGTTCTTCCCGGCTGACCTCGAAGACCCGCTGGTCGACGTCGGCGAACACGTTGGTGAAACCGGCCGCCTCCAATTGGGGGTGTGCCATTGATTTGGTGCCGTAGGCATACGTGACGCCGCCGCCAAGGGTTGGATAGAGTACGGCTGCGGTGCGCTTATCCGAAACGCCCGTTGGGAGTGCGGCGTTCTTCACCCGTTCCTCGAGTTCAAGGGTAGCCGCCGCCCCGCCGTCCGGGATTCCGAAGGCCCGCGCGTAGATCTTCATCTGCTCGCCAATAGTGGCAAAACTTGGGTGCTCCGGGGATTCCGGGCAGAAGGAGGGCTCCTCTAGGAGCGGTATGCCGGAGGCTGCAAGGGTTCCGCGATTCATGCCCTGGGCCGTGCCCAGCACCAGGTCCGGCCCCTGGGTCATGATGACTTCTTGGGAAATCTGCAGGTGGCCTGCTGTGTCCAGTTTGTCCGTCAACAACGGGATCCGCTCGATTTCCTGCCGGGTTTCTGCGTCGAAGTATGCGGTGGGGTAGGTGCCTGCCCTGGCCACGACTTTGTCCAGGACGCCCAGTGCGTGCAGATAGCTTACAGGTGAGCTTTCCAGCAGCACCACCCGTTCGGGGGCTTTTTCCAAGGTGACGGCTGTTCCGCAATTCATGATGGTCAACGGGAAGGAAATGGATGCGTGGTCACTGCTTCCGGCTGTGCTCCCGCACGCGGTCAGTATGAGTGCGGCCAGGCTTGCCGCGGCAAGCGGCTTAACACCGAGTTTCATCAGGTGACTCCAAAATAGTGGTTCAGGGGTGGCGCTGCGTTGCCCCCGGCATCAGCTGCCGGGGTGCAGGCGGCGGAGAAGGTAGATCAGGAAGGGGGCGCCAACCAGGGCGGTAATGATGCCGATGGGGAGTTCCTGCGGCTGCATCAGAATGCGGGCCAACAAGTCTGCCCACACCAGGAAGATGGCTCCCAGCAGTGCTGACACAGGAACCGCCCACACATGTGCGGCGCCGACAAGCCGACGGGCCAGATGCGGAATCACCAGGCCCACGAAGCCAATGCTGCCCGAAGAGGCCACCACCACGCCGATGCACAGCGAAACGAGAATCAGCAACAGGATGCGGAATCTGGCCGGCGAAATGCCCAAGACAAGGGCTGTCTCGTCGCCGATCGCCAGAGCGTCGAGGCGGTGACCCCACAGCGTCAGCACCGTGCCGGTAAATATCACGACGATGACGACCGCCGCCAGGGGAGTGCCCCAACCAGCCATCGAGAGGGAGCCGAGCAGCCAAAACATCATGGATCTGGCCCCTTCGGCGGAGCCGGACGCGAAGATCAGGAAACTCGTCACGGCCGTCAGGGCGTAGCCGATCGCAACACCGGACAGCAGCAGCCTCATGGACGTCACACGGCCAGCTGCGCGGGCAACCACAAGCACCACGAGCGATGCGGCCAGCGCACCCACAAAAGCGCTGACCGGCAGTGCATGTTCGCCCATGCCCAGCCCAACACCAAAAAGAATCATGGCGGCGGCACCACTGGAGGCTCCGGAGTTGATGCCCAGCAGGTAGGGATCCGCAAGCATGTTGCGCACCATCGCCTGGAGGGCAACGCCGCACATTGCCAGCCCCGACCCCACCGCGGCACCCAGGATGACGCGCGGCAACCGAACGCCCCAGACGATGGCGTTCGCGGTCGCATCGGCATCCGATCCGAGGTCTGTCAGGGCCAGATGGAAACCCAATATCCTTGCCACGGTCCCCGGGGCAATTGTTATGGGTCCGATGGCGACTGCCATGACGATCGAGACCAGCAGGGCCAGGCACAATGACGCGAGCCACGCCGTGTTTCTGCGACGGCGCAGGGAGCGCCCGAGGGGGTCTGATGTCAGCAAATCGAGCATGGTGGTGGTTTTGTTTTTGCGCGCGGCAAAGCCGGGCAGGAAAGAGAAAATGGTTGCCTCCGAGGGGATGTTTCCAGCTTAGCCACTTGGTCACAGATGGCAAACGCAGGGACTCGGGCCCTGCGTTTGGCGATTGGACTCCCCGGAAAAAATATTGACAGCATGCTGTCACCTGCGGAAGAATGACAGTACGCTGTCAATGGAAGAGATAGGGCAGAAAATGAAGAATGTGGTTCTTTACGCGACAGACACCATGGCGGACTGGGAGTATGGCTATCTGCTCGCCGGCCTCACCATGGCTGAGCAGGCAGCACCTGGCCGGTTCACGTTGTTGGTGGCCTCCGCGGGAACGGGGCAGCAGGTGACAACCATGGGCGGCTTGCGCATTCACCCAGATGTGCAGCTCAGCGAACTAAAGCTCGACGACATTGCTGTGCTGATCCTCCCCGGAGCCGATACGTGGAACGCCGGTCATGAAAGTGTGCTTTGTCTTGCCGGGGATCTGTTGCTGGCGGGCACGCCCGTCGCAGCAATCTGTGGAGCAACGCTTGGGCTGGCGCGGGCGGGGTTGCTCAATAATGCGCGGCACACCAGCAACGCCCCAGAATTTCTCCTGGGCGCCCCCGCGTACCAAGGGGCGGCCCGCTATCTGGCACAGAAGACAGTCACCGATGGAAACCTCATCACCGCCCCGGCAACGGCTCCCATTGAGTTCGCCAGGGCCGTTTTTGAGCGGCTGGAGTTCTTCCCCCAGCCGGTTATCGATGCCTGGTACGGGCTGTACACCACCGGTGACAAAAAGTACTTTGACCAGCTGGTTGGCGCATCTGAATGAGCGATCGAACCGCCGGCGGTGATGCGCTGACCAGCCTGGTCCTGCCGATCTTCGAACTACACGGAGAGTTTCTTGCCGCCGCCCGCGACATTGCAGAACCGGCCGGACTCACTCCCGCCTGGTGGCAAGTCTTGGGCGCAACATTGGATGAACCGCGGACGGTTTCCGAGATTGCGCGCCGTGTCGGTTTGGGCCTGGCCCGCCAGAGCGTGCAGCGAAGCGCCGACATTCTCGTGGAGAAGGGGTGGGCCGAGTATCTTGAGAATCCGCGGCACCAGAGAGCCAAGTTGCTCACGCCAACCCCGGGCGGCCGGGCATCAATCATGCGATTGCGCAATGCCCAGCACCAGTGGGCCGACGCCGTGGGGGATGCCGTGGGTGAAAATGAACTGCTGGCCGTCCAGGCGACGATTCAACGCATCATCGCGGCGTCGCGGGCATACCGGGGGGATCTGCCGCAGCGCCTCGAAGGGATCTAGCACCACCCTCCCCGGCTGAACGGCGTGGATTGGGGCGGTGGCATGACGAGTTGACGAGTGATCTTTGATCAGGCTCGACGGCGAAAAACCCGCCAGGCCCGGCTTGCGCCAATGAAGGACAAGGCCGCAAGCCCCAGCGGGAACCAGAGGGCGGCGTCCCCTTCCCAGCCAATGCCAATCCCGTCGGCGGTGGAGAACGCCAGGACGTCCACAAAGAAAAAGTGTGAGTTGAATCCCCCACCTGCCTGGTGGGCCACGGAGAGCATGCCCAGGGTGTAGGTGAACAATAGAATCCAGTACACGAGCAGGGCCGCCAGCCCGGCCGCCACCCCAATTGTCCACAAGATGTGGGTCTTGGACGTGCCCTCGGCATAGCTGGCAGCCAGTTCGCGGGGCCGGCCGAGTCCTGACATGACCTCATTCAGTGTGGTCAGCTCAGCTTCGGCGTCGATGACGTTGCGAAGTTCGCGCAGAATTTCCTTGCGGCGCCGGCCGGGGACGCGCCCGTCCAGGTATAGATCGACGTTGAACAGATACCACTCCCGCCGCATGGCGTGGCGCAATTTTCGCGATGTGCCCGGGGCCTTGCTCGAATGTTCTGTGCCCAGCTGCTGGTGGCTTTGCGTCATGACGTGCTCCGATCTGTTGGCTGCTCTGAGGTGTTGTTGGCGGGGGAGAGGCCGCGCTCGGCCACGTCGGCAATGTCCCGCCACCCCCGCACCGCAACAACACGGGCCAACTGGCCTTGCTTGGTCAACAAGTAGTACTTTCTGGCCGGTCCTGATGGGGACTTCTGGGTGTAACTGCTGAGCAGGCCGTCGCGTTCAAAGCGGCTCAATACCGGGTATACGGCGCCTGTTGCCAAGCCTGCCAGTCCCAGGGCCCGCAGGCGTTCCACCAGCTCATAGCCATAGGATTCCCGGACACCCAACAAGGCAAGGATCAGCATGGGCAACACGCCGCGCAGCAGTTGGGGGTCATGTGGTTCGGCTGCTCTGTCCATGAGCGGTAGTCTGCCACAACTATTACTCAATAACTAGTAGTTCCCAGCTGATAGGTGGCAAAATGGGCAAGAGTGTGGTTGCCTCAAGGGTGAAGCAACGAGGAGGGAACGTCGTGGCGCAAATGCATGAGTTCGCCAATACCGATGCCTGGGAATCCTGGCTCGCCGGGCACCACAGTGAAGAGAATGAGGCGTGGCTGCGGGTCGGCAAAAAGCATGCAGCCCTGGAGCTGATTACCATTGCCGAAGCCGCTGACGTTGGCCTGTGCTTCGGCTGGATCGACGGTCAGCGCAAGGGCTGTGACCAATTCTCCTTTCTGCAGCGGTACTCGCGTCGGCGGCCAAAAAGTTCCTGGTCACTCATCAATGTGCATAAGGTGGAGGCGCTGGTGGCCGCCGGGCGCATGCGTCCGTCGGGGCTCCTGGAGGTCGACGCCGCCAAGGCTGACGGTCGGTGGGCGGCAGCCTACGAACCGCAGCGGACAGCAAGCGTTCCGGCGCTGCTGCTTGCCGCGCTGAACACCAACCCATTGGCCCGCGAAGCGTTCGAGGGCTTGGGCAAGTCCGAGCGTTACCTGATGATGCTGCCGCTGCTCAAGGCTGTCACCGACGTTGCCAGGGCGAAGGAGCTAGAGCGGATCCTTGCGCAATTGCTCAACTAAGCCAACGCGTCGGCGATCCGGATGCGAATCGAGCAAAAATCCGCCGCGGCCCGCGTCAGCACATCCATCTTCGGGTCCGTGACGGCAAGGGGTGCCAGCCGGGGCAGCCTTGCGTAGTGGCGCAGGGCAGGGGCTGCCAGGACGGACTCCACCAGCAGCTTGTCGCCACCTGCGGCGAGGTATTCAAAGTTCGCCGTGCCAAAGATCCTGGCAGCCTCCTGCGCGGCCCGTTCGGCCACGGCGGCACCGGCGTCACCGCCGCGGGACCGTGCGGAGGCACTGCCCACCTTGTGAGCCAGCAGTTTTCCCGCCACGGCAACGCCCACGGCAAAGCCACCGCGGCGCGCCAACAGAATCCCGAGCCGGCGTTCCTGCGCGGCCACGGACACCAGCCGCTCCAACGCATCAGCCCCACGCCCGGGGCGTCCATCGTCCGGCCACGGCGCGCCCAGCAGCGCGGTGGCACCGTCGCACATGCGCAACTCCACGCCGTCGTCCGTGTCTTCGGCGAGCTCCAAACCTCCATGGGCGGCGGAAAACCGCTCCACCCAGCCAGGTGCGCGGGCGGCGGAAACAAAAGCGGTGCGGTTGGGGGTGTTCACGCAGCAAGACTACCGGGGGATAGCCTAGAGGGGTGAGTGACCTCTTTAGCAGTGCAAACGACGGCGACGACGACATGGACGACGCCGGATCCCTCACCTTTGGGGGCGGCTCCAGCACGCAGGCCTCGCGCCCGCGCAGCCCTCTGGCGGTGCGCATGCGCCCGCGAAGCCTGGAGGAAGTGGTGGGCCAGCAGCACCTTTTGGGCCCCGGCTCCCCCTTGCAAATGTTGGCGGCCGGCGGCAGTGCCGGCGGTCCTGCCGGACCCGCCTCCGTCATGCTGTGGGGGCCTCCCGGCACCGGAAAAACCACTCTTGCCCATGTCATTGCGCGCGGGCCGGGCCGCAAATTCGTGGAGCTCTCGGCCATCACGGCCGGCGTGAAAGATGTGCGCCGGGTCATGGACCAGGCGCTCACCGACAGGGACCTGCACGGGCGCACCACCGTCTTGTTCCTCGATGAGATCCACCGCTTCAACAAGGCCCAGCAGGATGCCCTGCTGCCCGGAGTGGAGAACCGCTGGGTGGTGCTAATAGCAGCCACCACCGAAAATCCGTCCTTCTCCGTGGTGGCGCCGCTGCTCTCACGCTCCATTTTGCTGACCCTGCAGCCGTTGACCAATGCGGACATCCAGGGCCTGCTGGAACGGGCCATCCTTGATCCGCGCGGCCTGGATGGGCTGGTCACGGTCACCGATGACGCCATGGACCACCTGGTGCGGTTGGCCAGTGGCGACGCACGGCGGGCGCTGACCACCCTGGAGGCCGCGGCCGGTGTTGCGCTGTCGGAGCTGGAAGGCACTCTGCTCGACACGGCAGGGCCCGAAGCGGCAGACGGCCCCGTGGCTGTTGACCTGGCCATTGCCGAGCGGGCCATTGACGCCGCCGCTGTGCGCTACGACCGGGCAGGTGACCAGCACTATGACATCATCAGCGCCTTCATCAAATCCGTGCGCGGCTCCGATGTGGACGCGGCGCTACACTACTTGGCCCGCATGCTCGAGGCGGGGGAGGACCCCCGCTTCATCAGCCGGCGCATCATGATCTCCGCTGCGGAGGATGTTGGCATGGCCGATCCCACCGCCCTGCAAACGGCTGTTGCCGCGGCCCAGGCTGTGGCACTGATTGGCATGCCCGAGGCCCGAATCATTCTGGCCGAGGCCGTGGTGCATGTGGCAACGGCGCCCAAATCCAATGCCGCCTACCTGGGCATCAACGCGGCCATTGCCGATGTGCGCGCGGGCAAGGGGACCATGGTGCCGCCGCCGTTGCGCGATGCCCACTATTCGGGCTCCGCAGGGTTGGGGCACGGCAAGGGCTACATTTACGCCCACGATGCGCCCCACTCCATCGCCGCCCAGCAGTACCCGCCGGATGACCTGGTGGGACGCAACTACTACGTGCCCACGCAGAACGGCCACGAACGGGATCTGGGCACACGCGTGGCACGGCTCCGGGAGCTCATCCGCGGCACGGAACCCGGCACCAAGCGCTAAAGTGGCGCGCTGACACGGGCGGCAACTTGGTGCCCGTGTTGGGTGAAGTGGTAGAGTTGATGCTGCACTGGCAAGCCTTGGCTCCATACACAACATCACCGCTGAAAAAGCGCGAATCTTCGCGCCCTTTCACTAGCTTGTTGCGCATGCCCAGGTGCTGTAGCGATGGGTTGCAATAGCCCCAACTCTCCACAATGGAGGCCAGGACAAATACTTATTGCAAATATTGGAAGGACACAAGTGGCTAACAACACACGTGCCCGCCGTCAGGCTCGCCTTTCGCGAGCCCTCGGCATTGCTTTGACCCCGAAGGCTGCCAAGTACCTGGAACGCCGCCCGTACGGCCCCGGTGAGCATGGCCGCGCCCGCAAGAAGCAGGACAGCGACTACGCGGTACGCTTGCGCGAAAAGCAGCGTCTGCGCGCCCAGTACGGCATCCGCGAAGCACAGATGACCCGTGCCTTCGAAGAAGCCAAGCACACCAAGGGCATGACCGGTGAGAACCTGGTTGAGATCTTGGAAACCCGTTTGGACGCTTTGGTTCTGCGTGCCGGCTTCGCCCGCACCACGGCCCAGGCTCGCCAGCTGGTTGTGCACCGCCACATCATGGTTGACGGCGCCCGCGTGGACCGCCCGTCATTCCGCGTTGCCGAGGGTCAGCTGATCCACGTGCACCCGCGCAGCCAGTCCATGGCTCCTTTGCAGCTTGCTGCAGCTGGTGCTCACCGCGACGTGCTCCCCGCCGTCCCGGCCTACTTGGATGTGAAGCTGGAGAGCCTGCAGGCTCGTCTGGTTCGCAAGCCCAAGCGCGCCGAGGTTCCCGTAACCTGTGAAGAGCAGCTGGTTGTTGAATTCTACTCACGCTAAATTTCATTAGCGTCGGTAGAGCTTACGATCATACGTAGCTTGAAACACAAGACAGCCCGCGGCACGCGCCGCGGGCTGTTTTGTAGCCAAAGCACCTTTACTGTTCGGTAGGGTACTTAGGAACGAAACTTACGTCCACGAGCCAAGGAATTGAGGCAGCCCTCCATGAGTGGTGGCGATATTGCAGGATTGATAGCGGCAGGCGTCTTTGCCGTCTTGGTCGCCATACTGGCTGTTCCCATTCTGAAATTGGGCAAGGTCTTCGATGAAATGCGCGTGACCATCAAGCAAATCAGTGACGGCACGACGCCCCTCATTGATGAGGTCACAGCCACTGTGGCCACCACCAACACGGCCCTGGGCAAGGTGGACGGCATTTCCAACAACGTTTCGGACGCCACAGCCAATATTTCGGCCCTCTCGGCGTTGGTGGCCGCCACGATCGGCTCACCGCTGATCAAGGTCGCAGCGTTTTCCTACGGCGTGCGCCAGGCCTTTGCCGGCCGAGGCAAGCCCAAACGCGGCAAGCGCAGCCGCTAAAAGAAGCCACTGAAGGAGAAACTCATGAAGAAGATCTTTTGGCTTGGGGTGGGCATCACCATAGGTGTCATTGCCGCCCGCAAGATTTCCGCTGCACAGGGCGCCCTGGGGCCCGCGGGCCTCAACCGCGCGGTTGGCCGTGTCAGCGACTCGATTCACGACTTTGCCGATGCGCTGCGTGAGAACATGAATGAGCGCGAATCGGATTTGCGCGTGGCACTGGGCGTTGATCCGGCCAGCGGCTCCGAACGCCGCTAAACACTTTTCACACGCCTGCACATTTGTTGTACTTTTTTGCCCGCTAGAACGCTAGAACTATTGAAGGAGCCACCAGGCTAATGAAATCGCACGACATTGCAAGCCGCTGGGTAGATTTTTTCGCCAGCAAGTCACACACCCCCGTGCCCTCAGCTTCACTGGTGTCCTCCGACCCGTCACTGTTGTTCACAGTTGCCGGCATGGTTCCGTTCATTCCCTACCTCACGGCCCGTGAAGTTCCCCCGTTCCAGCGTGCCACGAGCGTGCAGAAGTGCATCCGCACCGGCGACATCGACGAGGTGGGCAAGACCGTCCGCCACGGTACCTTCTTCCAAATGTGCGGCAACTTCTCCTTTGGCGACTACTTCAAGGAAGGCGCCATCAGCTACGCCTGGGAGCTGCTGACCAGCCCCCTGGCTGCGGGCGGCTATGGCCTGCCGGCCGAGAAGCTGTGGGTCACCGTCTACCTCGACGACGAGGAAGCCCTGGAAATCTGGCGCGACAAGATCGGCGTCCCCGCTGACCGCATCCAGAAAATGGGCAAGGCGGATAACTACTGGTCCACCGGCCAGCCCGGCCCCGCCGGCCCCTGCTCGGAAATCTTCTACGACCGCGGCCCCGAGTACGGCGTGGACGGCGGCCCGGCCGCTGATGACACCCGTTACATTGAAATCTGGAACCTCGTATTCATGCAGTTCCAGCGCGGCGAAGGCACCGGCAAGGACAACTTTGAGATCCTGGGCGAACTGCCCAAGAAGAACATCGACACCGGCCTTGGGCTGGAGCGCCTGGCCATGATTCTCCAGGGCGTGGAGAACATGTACGAGACCGACCAGGTCCGTCCCGTCCTGGACAAGGCCGCCGAACTGGCCGGCAAGAACTACACCTCCACCGAGGACCCCAAGGACCCGCACCACACCGACGACGTGCGCCTGCGCGTGGTTGCCGACCACATCCGTTCATCCCTGATGTTGATTTCCGACGGCGTATCACCCTCCAACGAGGGCCGCGGCTACGTGCTGCGCCGCCTCATCCGCCGTGCCGTGCGCGCCATGCGCCTGCTGGGCGTGGAAACCGCCGTGCTGCCGGATTTGCTGCCCGTCTCCCGCGACGCCATGAAGGGCGCCTATCCCGAGGTTGAGACTGACTTTGCGCGTATTGCCCGCATTGCCTACGCCGAGGAACGCTCCTTCCTGCGCACCATCGCCAGTGGCACCGCACGCCTGGAAGAGGCCGTCAAGGAATCCAAGGCCGCCAACACCAACCTGTCAGCTGCCGAGGCCTTCGCCCTGCACGACACCTACGGGTTCCCCATTGACCTGACCTTGGAAATGGCTGGCGAAGCCGGCCTTGCCGTGGATGAAAGCGGCTTCCGCGCCCTCATGCTGGAGCAGCGCCAGCGCGCCCAGAAGGATGCCAAGGCCAAGAAGAGCGGCCACGCCGATCTCACAGTCTTTCACGAGCTGCTGGCCAAGGGTGAAACCGTCTTCACCGGATACAACGAGTTGGAGAGCCAGGGCCGTGTGCGCTCCATCCTCTCCAACGGGGCGCCTGTGGCGTTCGCCTCCACCGGCCAGGAAATCTCCCTGATCCTGGACGAGACACCCTTCTACGCCGAAGCAGGCGGCCAGGCGGCAGACACCGGCCTGATCACCGGCGACGGCTTTGTGGTGGAGGTCCTGGACGTCCAGCGCCCCATCAAGGGACTGAGCGTCCACCAGGCAATCGTTCGCGAGGGTGAACTGCCCGCCGACGCCGTGGTGCGCGCCGCCGTCGACCGTGAACGCCGCCACGCAGGCGAGCAGGCCCACACGGGCACGCACATTGTGCACGCAGCCCTGCACCAGATCCTCGGCCCGGAGGCACTGCAGCGCGGCTCCTACAACAAGGCCGGATACCTGCGCTTCGACTTCTCCTGGGGTGAGGGCCTGAGTGCTGCCACCCGTTCGGAAATTGAAGAAGTGGCGAACATTGCCATCCGCAACAACTACCGCGTTGACACCAAGGTCATGGACCTGGACGCCGCCAAGGCGCTGGGCGCAACGGCCCTGTTCGGCGAGAACTACGGTGCGCAGGTGCGTGTTGTGGAGATCGACGGCGCATGGTCCCGTGAACTCTGCGGCGGCACCCACGTGGACAGCACGTCCCGCATCGGTTCGCTGACGTTGTTGGGCGAGCAGTCTGTGGGTTCCGGAAACCGCCGCGTGGAGGCCTTTGTGGGGATGGATGCGTTCCGTCACCTAGCTGCCGAACGCGCACTGGTCAGCTCCCTCTCCGACATGCTCAAGGTTCCCTCCAACCTGCTCCCGGAGCGCGTGGCGGCAACCCTGGCCAAGCTCAAGACTGCGGAGAAGGAACTGGAGCGTCTGCGCAAGGAACAGCTCGGTGCGGCCGCGGCCAACCTGGCCGGCTCCTTTGTGGAGGCCAACGGCGTGCGGGTCATTGCGCACGACGCAGGCGAGGTCAGCAGCGCCGACGACCTGCGCGCCCTGGCCCTGGATTTGCGCGACCGCCTCGGTTCGCCGCCGTCCACGATTGCCGTCGCCGGTGCCAGCAATGGCCGGCCCATCATCCTGGTGGTCACCAATGAGGGTGCACGCGAGGCAGGCATTAAGGCAGGCAACCTGGTCAAACTGGCATCGGGCATCCTCGGCGGCGGTGGCGGCGGCAAGCCGGACATGGCTCAGGGCGGCGGCAGCGACGTGAAGGCCATTGGCGCCGCGTTGGCTGCTGTCAGTGACGCCGTGAAGAACCGGTCATAGGGTTCTGGTGCCGGAGAAAAATTACCCGCAGGGGGTCAAACTTGGTGTGGACGTTGGCATGGTCCGTGTTGGTTTGGCCTCCTGCGACCCTGATGGGATTCTCGCCACGCCGGTGAAAACCTTGAGCCGCGATCTGAAGAAGAACAGCGACATCAAGGTTTTGGTCAAGGAAGCGGCCGCGCGCGGCGCATGCCAGGTCTTTGTGGGCCTGCCACGGACCATGAAGGGTGAGGAAAAAGCTTCGGCACAGATGGCGCGCAGCTACGCCCAGCTCCTGGCACAGGCGCTGGCGGCTGCCGAATTGGCGGTGCCGGTGTTGCTGATTGATGAGCGGCTGACAACTGTCAGCGCCCACAATGCTCTGCACAGCGCTGGTGTGAGTAGCCGTGAACACCGTAAAGTAGTAGATCAAGTTGCAGCTGTCGAGATATTGCAACATGCTATCGATATGCAAAAAGCGCGCAACGCCAATGTTGGAGAGCAAGTGCGCGTACATCAGCCGAGCGTTGTGGGGACTGCCGGTGAATCTGACCACGAAGAGGTTTCCACCATTTCCACGCCAAGCAGTGTGCCGGATGAATCGAGCACGGCCCGATGAATAATGTATTCCGGGACGGTACAGACGCCCCGCACGATGAACAGGCCCAGCACGACGGCGACCCCGAAGAGTTTTGGGAGCACGAACACGCTCCCGAGGATCACGGCACCGAATACTTTGCCGAACCGCACCGCGAGGACCACGAGGAAGCCCTGCCATCGCGCCGGACCAGCCGTGTGTCCAAACGGGTCCGCAAGCGCCGCCGCAGCCTGGTGTTCTTGATCATTCTGGTCATGTTCGCCGCAGTGGTGTACTTTGCCGTCCAAGCCGTGCGGCCCATGCTCGGCGGCTTCACGGTTGCCGACTACCCCGGCCCAGGTACGGGGTCTGTGCAGATTGTGGTGCCCACCGGTGCCACGGGCCGCACCGTGGCGAGCGAGCTCAAGTCCAAGGACGTTGTGGCCAGCGAGCAGGCGTTCCTGGATGCGCTAAAGGCGGCCGACGGCTCCGGATCCTTGCAGCCGGGCAACTTCTCGATGAAGCTGCAGATGAAGGCCGCCGACGCGGTCACCATCTTGCTGGCCGCCGGCGATGACAAGGTCCACTACGCAGCCGTGGCACAAAACCTGCGCATCAATGACACCCTTGCCGTTTTGGCCAAGAGCACGGGCATGCCTCTGGCCGACTTTGAGGCGCTGGCCAAACAGCCCAAACTCTTTGAACTGCCCGCCCAGGCCAAAAACCTTGAAGGCTACCTGGCCCCGGGGGAGTACCGTTTCCCCATTGAGCTGGACGCCAAGGGAATTCTTGCCCAGATGGTCACGGCCACCAAAAAGTCACTCACCGACACAGGAATCACCGATCCGGCTGAACAGTACCGGGTGTTGACCGTTGCAAGCATCATTGAATTCGAAGGCAATGAGGCAAACTACGCCAAGATTTCCGGTGCCATTGAGAACCGCATCAACAACCCCAACGGCGAAACCGGTGGCAGGCTCGAATCCGATGCCACTGTGGCCTACGGGCTGGGCCTGAAAACGTACAACCTGACGGCCGAACAAAAAGCTGACAAGACCAACCTGTACAACACCTTCGCCCTGCCCGGCCTGCCGGTGGGTCCCATCGGCTCACCCGGCATCAAGGCCATCGAGGCGGCAGCACACCCGCAGTCAAACCCGTACTACTTCTGGGTGACAGTGGATCTGAAGACAGGCGAGACGCTGTATGCGGCCACGTTTGCCGAGCACCAGGTCAATGTGGCCAAGTACGTGGCCTGGTGTGAAGCGAACCCGGGAGAGTGCAAGTAATTGGCTGATCCGCTTCGCGGCGCGGTGCTGGGCCACCCCATTGGCCATTCCAAGTCACCGGCCCTGCACAACGCTGCCTACGCCGCCCTGGGCGCCGATCTGGCCTACACGGCCATCGACGTCCAGGAGTCCGGCCTGGCGGGCTTCCTGGCCCAGGTGCGGGCCGAGAAGAACTGGTATGGGCTCTCCGTCACCATGCCGCTGAAAAACGTGGCCGTGGAGCTGATGGATGAACTCACCCCCACGGCCCGGGCGCTGGGTGCCGTCAACACCATTGTGTGCACCCAAACGCCCGCAGGTGTTGCCCACCTGCGCGGCGACAACACGGATGTTGCGGGCCTTGTCAACGCTTTGCGCCATGCCGGGGTGGTTGAGCGTCCGCGTGCAGCCATCCTGGGCGGCGGCGGCACGGCCGTTTCGGCCGTGGCCGCGCTGGCCCAGCTGGGTGCCCCGGAGATCACCGTCTTTGTGCGCAAGCTGGCCAAGGGTGCCGAGGTGCAGGCGGTCGCGGCGGCGCTGGGGGTCACCCTGTCACTTGAGCTCTTCGACGGCGCCCCGGGCGCCCTGGCGGGGTTCGACGTCGTCATCTCCACCCTGCCGCCCCGCGCGGCGGATGCCACGGCGCACGCCTTCGCCGGGCAAGGGTCAGCGGTGGAGGGTGCAGTGCTGCTTGACGCCGCCTATGACCCCTGGCCCAGTGCGTTGGCGCAGGCATGGGAGCAGGCCGGCGGCGTTGTGGTGGCCGGCATTGAAATGCTTTTGTACCAAGGTGTGGAACAAGTCAAGCTGTTTGCAGTCGCTGGAGGGTACAGCGCACTGGACGCAGCACAAGTAGGGGACGTCATGGATGTGATGTGCGACGCAATCGGCGTCCATCGGCGGGATCCCCACGAGCAGAACATGGCAGGATAGAGAGTATGTTGCGTTGGTTGACCGCCGGAGAATCACATGGCCCGGCACTCGTGGGAATTATTGAAGGCGTGCCTGCCGGTGTGGAGCTCACGAGCGCCCACATCCAGGACGCCCTGGCACGGCGCCGGCTGGGCTACGGCCGCGGTGCCCGGATGAAGTTTGAGCAGGACGTGGTGACCATCTTGGGTGGTGTCCGCCATGGACTCACGCAGGGCGGTCCGGTGGCCATCCAGATTGCGAACTCGGAATGGCCCAAGTGGGAGCAGATCATGTCTGCTGACCCCGTGGATGCCGCCGAGCTTGCGGGTCAGGCCCGCAACGCCCCCTTGACGCGTCCGCGCCCCGGCCACGCAGACTTCACCGGCATGCAGAAGTACTCCTTCAGTGAGGCCCGCCCCGTGCTGGAGCGTGCCAGCGCCCGCGAAACAGCCACCCGCGTGGCCCTGGGTGTTGTTGCCGCCCAGATGCTCGCCGCCGTTGGGGTTGAACTGGTCAGCCATACGGTGCAGATTGCCGGCGTTGCCTCACCCGAGGACGCGGCACTGCCGGTCTTTGCAGATGTTGTAGCCCTGGACGCAGATCCGCTGCGTTGCTTTGACGCAGTCACCTCCGCGGCCATGGTTGCCGAAGTTGACACGGCCCAGAAGCAGGGCGAAACCCTGGGCGGCGTCGTAGAGGTTTTGGCCTACAACCTGCCCCCCGGTTTGGGTAGCTACGTGCATTGGGACCGCCGCCTGGATTCACGCCTGGCCGGTGCCCTCATGGGCATCCAGGCCATCAAGGGTGTTGAGGTGGGCGACGGCTTCGCCACGGCCGCCCGCAGGGGTTCGGCTGCACACGATGAGATTGTGCGCGACGCCGACGGCCGGATCATCCGCACCTCCAACCGCGCAGGCGGCATTGAGGGCGGCATGAGCATGGGGGATGTGCTGCGTGTCCGTGCGGCCATGAAGCCCATCGCCACGGTGCCGCGCGCCCTGAAGACGATTGATGTTGCCACCGGCGAGCCCGCCAAGGCGCACCACCAGCGTTCGGACGTTTGCGCAGTGCCCGCGGCAGGCGTTGTGGCCGAGGCCATGACAGCCCTGGTGCTGGCCGAGGCACTCGTGGAGAAGTTCGGCGGGGACTCCATTGCCGAAACCAAGCGCAACATGGACAGCTACCTGGCCGCGATCCCGGCGAATCTGGACACCCTGGCGCACTGATGGCAGCTGACAAGGAACCGGGCGCGGCACAGCGCTTCACGCCACACCGGCCCATTGTCATGATCGGCCCCATGGCCGTTGGAAAATCCGTGATTGGGGCAGAGTTGGCCCGCGTCCTGGGGGTGGAGTTCATTGACTCCGACCACAAGATCGTGGCCAAGCACGGCCCCGTGGCCCGCATCTTCGCTGGGCGCGGGGAGCACCACTTCCGGCAGCTCGAGGCCCGGACCATCGCCGATGTGCTCGATTCGCCCAAGCCCAAGCCCGTGGTCCTGTCCCTGGGCGGGGGCGCCGTGCTGGATTCGGGTACGCAGCAACTGCTGGCCCGGGCCACGGTGGTTTTCCTCAGCGCGGATGTGGAAACCGTCAGGGAACGCATCCTGCGCAACACCGGCCGGCCCCTACTGGCCAGCGACCCCGTGGCCACCTGGCAGCGACTGGCCGGTGTTCGCGGCCCCGTCTATGCCCGGCTGGCAAACATCACCCTTGATGTGAGCAACTCTAATGTGCCGCAACTAGTTGAGCGGCTGATCGATCTGCTGGAAGCAGAACCAAGGAAAGAGAATTCCGCACAGTGAATACCGAAAACGCAACAGCAACTCCCAACACCGTCATCAAGGTCACCGGCGCCCTGCCCGGTGAGAACTACGACGTGGTGGTGGGCCGTGGGCTTTTGTCCCAGCTGCCGGCCCTGCTGGGGGAGCGCGTCAAGAAGGTCCTGGTGATTCATCCGCGTGCCCTGCGCCTGACAGGTGACACTGTCCGTGACGACCTGGAGGCCGCGGGCTTCACAACGCTCACGGCCGAGATCCCCGACGCCGAAGAGGGCAAGCACATCCAGGTGGCGGCCTTCTGCTGGCAGGTGCTGGGGCAGAACGATTTCACCCGCTCCGACGCCATTGTTGCCGTGGGCGGCGGCGCCGTGACCGACGTCGCAGGTTTTGTGGCAGCCACCTGGTTGCGCGGCGTCAAGGTGGTTCACATGCCCACCTCCCTGCTGGGTATGGTGGACGCCTCCGTGGGCGGCAAGACGGGCATCAACACGGCCGAGGGCAAGAACCTGGTGGGGGCATTCCACCCGCCGGCCGGCGTCCTGGTGGACCTGGACACGCTGGACACCCTGCCACCCAATGAGCTCATCTCCGGCATGGCCGAGGTCATCAAGTGCGGCTTCATCGCAGACCCGGTCATCCTTGACCTGATTGAGGCGAACCCGGAGGCCGTCAAGGACCCGCGTTCACCCATTTTGCGTGAACTCGTGGAGCGCGCCATCACCGTCAAGGCCAAGGTGGTCTCCGCGGACCTGAAGGAGTCGGGCCTGCGCGAAATTCTCAACTACGGCCACACCCTGGGCCATGCCATCGAGTTGACCGAGCGCTACTCCTGGCGCCACGGTGCAGCGGTTTCCGTTGGCATGATGTTTGCCGCGGAGCTGGCCCGCAGCGTGGGGCGTCTCAGCGATGCCGAGGCCGACCGCCACAGGACCATCCTGGAGCAGTTGGGGCTGCCCCTGAGCTACCGCAGGGACCGCTGGCAGGCCCTGCTCGATGCCATGCGCCGGGACAAGAAGACCCGCGGCGACCTGTTGCGCTTTGTGGTGCTCGACGGCGTGGGCCGGCCCGGGATCCTGGACGTCCCGGACACGTCTTTGCTGTTTGCCGCCTACCAAGAGATTGCGTCATAAATGGGGTTGAAGGATTGGCCCTCAGCCGGTTTTCCGGGCACCGCGCTCAACCCCGACACGCTCCTGCCGGAGGTTGTGGATGAGGACGTGTGTGCGGAGGCGCTGGCGCGTTCCGACGATGCCGGCGACGCCATTTTTGTGATGTTGGCCCGCGGCTTCACGAGCGAGGCCGCCGAGGCTGTGGCGCTGGCCCGCCTGGCCGACCCGGCCTCCATCAGGTTGCAGGTGCTCGATGCCGAGGTGCTGCGTGCCTCGAAGCATTTTGTCCGGGCCGAGAAATTGCTCAAGGCCCTGCTGCCCGAGGTGGGTGCCACGTCCCTGGAACCGTGGATTTTCCAGCAGCTTGGCAAGGTGTACTTCAGCAACGGCCAGTTTGTGGCTGCGGCGCAGAAGTTTGCCACGGCGTTGGAGCTGAGGGTGGCATCGGGGGCGGATGCCACGGCCATTTATTCCTCAACAGTTTCGCTGAAACGGGCCCTGGATCTGGCCGAACGGGCCGAGGACTTCAAATAAGGCGGTTCGGCTGTGCCGCCAATTGCGTCATGGTGGTGAGGATCATGCGGCGCCGCCCGGCTTAGTGCGGTAATATGGTCAATGGATTTTTGATAACACTTATACGTAAGAGGCTACTGTGGCAACGACTAACGACATTAAGAACGGCACTGTTCTCAAGCTTGAGGGCCAACTGTGGAACATCATTGAGTTCCAGCACGTCAAGCCCGGCAAGGGTGGCGCGTTTGTTCGCACCAAGATGCGCAATATCCTCTCCGGCAAGGTTGTTGACAAGACGTTCAACGCTGGCCTGAAGATTGAAACGGCAGTTGTTGACCGCTCCGATTACCAGTACCTGTACCAGGACGGCGAAGACTTCGTCTTCATGGACAACCAGAACTTTGACCAGCTGACGGTTCCGGCCAAGACTGTTGGTGACGCCACCAACTTCATGCTCGAAAACATCAACGTCACCATCGCCTTGCACGAAGGCACCCCGCTGTACATTGAACTGCCCCCGTCGGTTCAGCTGCGCATCACGTACACCGAGCCCGGCCTCCAGGGTGACCGCTCCTCCGCCGGCACCAAGCCCGCCACGGTGGAAACCGGCTACGAGATCCAGGTTCCCTTGTTCGTTGAGAACAACACACTTGTCAAGGTTGACACGCGTGACGGAAGCTACCAGGGACGTGTAAGCGAGTAGTGGCAAGCCCCCAGATAAGCCCCACGGGCAAACCGAATTCGGCGCGTAGCAAGGCTCGCCGCCGTGCCTTGGACATTTTGTTCGAGGCTGAACAGCGCGACGTCAGCGCCATGTCCGCGCTGACCGCCCGCCGCGAGAAGATTGATCAAATCATCAACCCGTACACGGTCGATTTGGTTGAGGGCGTCACGGCCATGGCTGAGAGCATCGACGAGTTCCTGCAGACGTATTCGCAGGGCTGGACGCTCGAGCGCATGCCTGCCGTTGACCGCATCATCTTGCGCATTGGCACCTGGGAGCTGCTGTACAACGACGACGTCCCCGACGCCGTGGCTGTCAGTGAAGCTGTTGAACTGGCCAAGATTCTCTCCACGGATGAATCCCCGCAGTTCGTCAACGGTCTGCTGGGCCGTTTGCAGCAGATCAAGCCCTCCCTCCTGGCCTGACACTTTTTACAACTGACCCGCAGAAAACGGCGAAAATCACGGTAAAACCGTGTATTTTCGCCGTTTTCTGCGGGTCAGTTGTTTAAGGGGCTAATAGCGCGGGGGTTGGACGTTGTGCACCTATTGTTGCATGTGCTGCGCCAGCTGGGCCTGTTGGATCTGCTGGGCGGACCACACGGCGTGGGCGTGGCGGCCCAGCAGCTCGTTGCGCACGGCAGTGATCTTCTCCAGCAGCGTCAGCTCCAGCACCTGGCCGGTGGCAAAGCGCCGTGCCGCGCCGCTGCCTGGCGCGCCCTTGGCGTCCACCAGGAGCCGCTGCCGGGTGAAGGCCAGCCGTGTGGCCAGGCGGATGAACTCCTTCATGACGGGCCCGGCCGCGAATGTCTTGGCCCACGCCATGGCACGACGCCGGCCGGCGCCTGTTGCGAGCATCGGCACCTCCTGCTCGGTGAACCAGCCGGACGGGACGTAGTCGGCCAGGCGCTTGCGCGTCAGTTTTGCCTCGGAGCGGCGCAGCCAGATGATGCCAAGGATGAACACGATGAACAGCGGCACCTGGAGCATGCCGTACACAATGAAGAAGTTTGCGCCCAGGAACGATGTGCCGTTCCACAGGCCGTGCAGGAACATGGCCGGAACCAGCCCCACCACCCAGGCGCCCAGTACCATCAGCGTGCCGCCGTTGCGGGCTGCGTACCCCACACAGAGCCCCAGGGTGGCTGTGAACATGACGTGGGCAAAGGGGGACATGAGTCCCCGCATGACAAAGATGGCCACGAGCCCGCCGGCTGCGCCATTGGATTCCTGCAGTTCATTGCCAAAATAGAGAATGTTCTCGGTGAAGGCGAAGCCGGCGGCGATGATGCCGGCGTAGACAACGCCGTCGACCGGGCCGTCAAAGGTGCGCCGGCGCAGAAAGAACAGCAGCAGCAGACCAACGCCTTTGCAAAATTCCTCCACCAGCGGGGCCTGGATGACAGCCCCCACCATGTCGGCGTCGGCCTCGCTGCCTCCGGCCATGAGCAGCGGCTGCACCCAACTGCCCAGCACCAGTGTGGTGATGACTGCCATGCCGGCGCCCCAGCAAAAACCAAGGATGAGGGCTGGAATGGGTTCCGGTTCCCACCGGTCAATCCAGAGCAGCGTGAACACGCAAATGGTCAGCGGGATCAGGGCCAGCAGCCCGCAGATCAGGAATACGCTCATGCCCAGCGAAAAGGCAAAGAACACCAAGGTGCCACCGGCAACCAGACCAAACACGCAGAGCAGGATGATGTTCATCACTTTGGTGCCGGTCCCGGCGGCCCGCTTGGGCAGCGGGGCGGGTGCCGGATGGGCCCAATAGTCCGGCTTGTAATTCAGGGCCGTGCCCGGCCCCTGGGCCTGGGGTAGCGGCGGTTGGCCATCCTGTGGCTGTTGATTCGGGGCGCCGTCGGCGGGGTTGTGCCAGTGGCCGGGTTCACTCATAGTTCTCAGACTAGGGCCAGCCGCTGCGCTGTGAAAGATGGCGCGCGCAAAGACCCTGCGGCGGGCTCTGCGGCTCGGGCCGGTGGTGGCTGTTGTGGTACTTTTGAGGGAAGCAATCAACCTTTTAATTCCGTCCTGTGAGGCGGGGAAAGGGGACGCGAGAAAATGAATAATTCCTCTTCAGCTTTTGAGGACGTTCACAACAGCTCAGCGCCGCTCAATGTGTCCCGCGTGGTTCTTACCGCGGCAGATATTGAACGGGCGTTGACTCGTATCGCCTATGAAATTCTGGAAGCCAACAAGGGCTCAGCCAACCTGCTGCTGCTCGGTATCCCGCGACGCGGGTATCCCTTGGCCCAGCGACTGGCCGCCAAACTGGCCGCCAGCGACCCCGCGATCGATCCGGCAGCCATTGTGGGCCAACTTGATGTCACCATGTTCCGTGACGATCTTGCCCACCAGCCCACCCGGGCCCCGCAGCGAACCGAGCTTCCCGTCTCCGGCATTGATGGCAAAACCATTGTGCTGGTCGATGACGTGCTGTACTCCGGACGCACCATCCGGGCAGCCCTGGACGCCCTCGTGGACCTGGGCCGGCCCCGCGCCGTGCGCCTGGCCGTCCTGGTGGATCGCGGCCACAGGGAATTGCCCATCCGGGCTGACCACGTGGGCAAGAACCTGCCCACCTCCTCGAGCGAAAAAGTGCGGGTGCACCTTGCCGAGATCGACGGCGTGGATGTCCCGGATGAGGTTGTCATCGAATCAGGACCAGTTGTTATTGAGGGCGGCGCATGAGGCATTTGTTGGGAACCGAGGCGCTCGGCCGTGAAAACGCCATCCAGATCCTGGACACAGCCCAGGAAATGGCTGCCGTGGGGGAGCGTGAAGTCAAAAAGCTTCCGGCCCTGCGCGGACGCACGGTTGTAAACCTCTTCTTCGAAGACTCCACCCGCACCCGCATCTCCTTTGAAGCAGCCGCCAAGCGCCTCTCAGCAGATGTCATCAATTTCAGTGCCAAGGGCTCCTCCGTCTCCAAGGGTGAATCGCTCAAGGACACGGCCCAAACCCTGCAGGCCATGGGGGCCGACGCCGTAGTCATCCGCCACTGGGCCTCCGGTGCTCCGGCTCGACTGGCCAACTCGGGCTGGATTGACGCCGCCGTCATCAACGCCGGCGACGGCACCCACGCCCACCCCACGCAGGCCCTGCTGGATGCGTTCACCATGCGCGCCCATTGGGCCAAGCTCAGCGGCACCTCCTCGGTGGGCGCAGACTTGTCAGGCATGCGTGTGGTCATCGCCGGGGACGTGTTGCACTCCCGCGTGGCCCGCTCCAATGTGTGGCTGCTGCGCACTCTTGGCGCCCATGTGACGCTCGTTGCGCCGCCCACCCTGCTGCCCATCGGCGTCGAACACTGGCCCTGCGAGGTCAGCTACGACCTGGATGCAACGCTGGAGGCCGGTGTGGACGCCGTCATGATGCTGCGGGTGCAGGCCGAACGCATGAATGCCTCCTTCTTCCCCTCCACCCGCGAGTACGCCCGCCGCTGGGGCTTCGACGACGCGCGGCTGGCCAAGCTGGATGCGCTGAACCTCAAGGACACCATCATCATGCACCCCGGGCCGATGAACCGCGGGCTGGAGATTTCCTCCGCGGCGGCAGATTCGCCCCGCTCAACAGTGTTGGCCCAGGTGCGCAACGGCGTCTCCGTGCGTATGGCCACCCTGTACCTGCTGCTCGCCGGGGAACTGCGCGAGAACACCACTTCTTCCACACCTGCTGTAGTGAAAAATACAGTGCCGAACGCTAAGGACCACTCATGACTTCCTCCAGTTACCTGATTCGCGCAGCGTCCCTGCTGGGCAACACCACAGCCGACATCCTGGTTGCCGACGGCATCATCACGGCCGTGGGCGTGGACCTCCCCGCGGAGGTTGTTGGAGACGCAACCGTCATCGACGCCGCGGGCCTGGTGGCGCTGCCGGGCATGGTTGACCTGCACACCCACCTGCGCGAACCCGGCCGCGAAGACGCCGAAACCGTGGAGACCGGCACCCGTGCGGCCGCCCTGGGCGGATTCACTGCTGTGCACGCCATGGCCAACAGTTCACCAGTTGCGGACACCGCGGGCGTTGTTGAGCAGGTCTACTCCCTGGGCCGCGAGTCCGGCTGGGTGGATGTGCGCCCCGTGGGTGCCGTCACCGTGGGTCTGGCCGGCAAGCAACTCGCCGAACTGGGCGCCATGGCCGATTCCAAGGCCCGCGTCCGGGTGTTCTCCGACGACGGCATCTGCGTCAGCGACCCCGTCATGATGCGCCGTGCGCTGGAGTATGTGAAGGCGTTCGACGGCGTGATCGCCCAGCACGCGCAGGAACCCCGCCTCACGGAAGGAGCCCAGATGAACGAGGGCGTTGTCTCCGCCGATCTGGGCCTGGCCGGCTGGCCCGCAGTGGCCGAGGAATCCATCATTGCCCGCGACGTTTTGCTGGCACAGCACGTGGGTTCACGCCTGCACGTTTGCCACGTCTCCACAGCGGGTTCGGTGGAGATCATCCGCTGGGCCAAGGAACGCGGCATTTCCGTCACGGCCGAGGTCACCCCGCACCACCTGCTCCTTACCGAGGAATTGGTGCGCAGCTACAACCCCGTGTACAAGGTCAACCCGCCGCTGCGCGCCGACGCCGACGTCCACGCCCTGCGTGCGGCCCTGGCCGACGGCACCATCGACATTGTGGGCACCGACCACGCACCGCACCCCAGCGAAGCCAAGGAATGCGAATGGGCCTCGGCCGCCATGGGCATGACAGGCCTGGAAACGGCCCTCTCAGTGGTGGCGGAAACCATGATTGAAACCGGCCTGATGAGCTGGGCCGACTTTGCCCGCGTCACCTCCACCGCCCCGGCACGGATTGGCCAGCTGGCCGATCAGGGCCGGCCCCTGGAAGTGGGGGAGCCGGCCAACATTGTGCTGGTGGACCCTGCAGCACGCTGGAACGTTGACCCGCACGCCATGGCCACCAAGGGACGCAACTCGCCCTTCGCCGGGCTGGTATTGCCCGGCAAGGTCATGGCCACGTTCTTCAACGGCCACCCCACGGTACTCGACGGCAAGCTGAACACCCCGTACAACTACGGAGCGAACTAGTGGATGAGCGTATCCTGCCGGGCATCCTGACACTGCTGATTGTTGTGGTGGCCTTTGCCTTGATGTGGTGGGGCTGGCGCAACAAGCTCAAACGCCAGGGAAGTGTGGGGGAACTGCCTGGCGTTCCGGCCGATCTGGGCGCCGCACTGATCAGTGTTCCCGGGCAGTATGTTGTCACCACCAACGCAGGGGACTGGCTTGACCGCCTGGCCGTTCACAGCCTGGGCATCAGGACACCGGCCGTGGTGCACGTTTACAGCACAGGCGTTGTGGTGGAGCGCAAAGGTGGCCAGGACTTGTTCATGGCAGCGGCGGATCTCACCGAGGTGGGAACCAAGGCAGGCATGGCCGGCAAGTTCGTCGAGAGGGACGGTCTGGTGGTCATCAGTTGGCTGCTGGCCGGCACCGAAGTGGACACAGGATTCCGAACAGCGGAAGCCGGGGCGAAGCGTCCACTGCTCGACGCCCTCACAGCCTTGTTGCCCCAGAACCATGGCGGCATGGCTGACAATGTTGTAGAAGAAGTACAAGGCACGCCTTTGACTAAGGCCCCTTTTGATGGCAAAGAAACACCAGCCGCAGACAGCAACGGAAAGAACAATTGAGAATGAGTGATGCAATTATGCCTGCACAGGCACTTTTGGTCTTGGAAGACGGCCGCACTTTCCGTGGCACCAGCTACGGAGCGCAGGGCACCGCCCTGGGCGAGGCAGTCTTCACCACCGGCATGACCGGATACCAGGAAACCCTCACGGATCCCTCCTACGCCCGCCAGCTGATTGTCCAGACGGCCCCGCACATCGGCAACACCGGTGTCAACGCCGCAGACAATGAGTCCAGCAAGATCTGGGCCGCCGGTTACGTTGTCCGCGACGCCGCCCGCCGCCCGTCCAACTGGCGCTCGGAGGGATCGCTCGACGACGAGCTCACCTCCCAGGGCATCGTTGGGATCCAGGGCGTTGACACCCGCGCCATCACCCGCCACCTGCGTGAACGCGGTGCCATGAAGGCAGGCATTTTCTCCGGTGCCGCTGCAGAGAGCACCCACGCCGAGCTCCTGGCCGAGGTGCTGGCCCAGCCCTCCATGGAAGGCCTACAGCTCGCTGAAGAGGTCAGCGTGAAGGAAGCCTACGTCGTCGAGCCCTCAGCACACGGCTGGGAAGGCGAGCCGCTGTTCTCCATCGCGGCGCTGGACCTTGGCATCAAGGCCATGACGCCCACCCGCTTCGCCGAGCGCGGCGTGCGCGTCCACGTGCTGCCGGCAGCCACCACCTTCGAAGAAGCAATGGCGCTGAACCCCGACGGCGTATTCCTCTCCAACGGCCCCGGCGACCCCGCTACGGCCAACCGCCAGGTGGGCTTTGTGCGCAGCTTCCTGGATGCCGGCGTGCCGTACTTTGGCATCTGCTTCGGCAACCAGATCCTGGGCCGCGCCCTGGGCTACGGCACCTACAAGCTGCGCTACGGCCACCGCGGCATCAACCAGCCCGTCATGGACCGCAGCACGGGCAAGGTGGAAATCACCAGCCAGAACCACGGCTTCGCCGTGGACGCCCCCCTGGATGGCCCCACCCAGGCTCCCGAGGAGCGTTTTGGCCGGGTTGAAGTAAGTCACATCAGCCTTAACGACCAGGTGGTGGAAGGGCTCTCCTGCCTGGACATTCCGGCCTTCTCCGTCCAGTACCACCCCGAGGCTGCAGCCGGCCCGCACGACGCCGCCTACCTCTTTGACCGGTTCATCGCCTTGATGAGCGCCACCAAGAACGCACAGACTGAGGAATCCAAGTAATGCCGAAGAGAGAAGATCTTAAGTCCGTCCTGGTCATTGGATCCGGTCCCATTGTGATCGGCCAGGCCGCAGAGTTTGACTACTCCGGCACCCAGGCCCTGCGCGTGTTGAAGGAGGAGGGCCTGCGGGTCATCCTGGTCAACTCCAACCCGGCCACCATCATGACCGATCCCGAGTTTGCTGATGCAACCTACGTGGAGCCGATCACCCCCGAGGTGGTTGAGAAGATCATCGCCAAGGAACGCCCCGACGCCATCTTGCCCACACTGGGCGGGCAGACGGCCCTGAACACGGCCATCGCGCTGGATAAGAACGGCGTGCTGGCCAAGTACAACGTCGAGCTGATCGGCGCCAACATTGCCGCCATCGAACTCGGTGAAGACCGCGAAAAGTTCAAGGGCGTCGTTGAGCGCTGTGGCGCCGAGTCGGCCCGCAGCCACATCATCCACACCATGGATGAGGCGTTTGCAGCAGCCGAGGACCTGGGCTACCCCATGGTGGTGCGCCCCTCCTTCACCATGGGTGGGCTCGGCTCCGGCCTGGCCTACAGCCCAGAGGACTTGACCCGCATTGTGGGCCAGGGCCTGCAGTACAGCCCCACCACCGA
The DNA here is from genome assembly GCF_054510895.1 of Arthrobacter sp. HLT1-20. NCBI lineage: Bacteria > Bacillati > Actinomycetota > Actinomycetes > Micrococcales > Micrococcaceae > Arthrobacter > Arthrobacter sp. HLT1-20. Next base: position 125,013 of record NZ_JBTNDR010000006.1, read on the forward strand.
GGTTTTGCTGGAAGAGAGCATCCTGGGCTGGAAGGAATACGAGCTGGAGATGATGCGCGACAAGAACGACAATGTCGTTGTGGTCTGCTCCATTGAAAACTTTGACCCGGTGGGCGTCCACACGGGTGACTCCATCACGGTGGCCCCGGCCATGACCCTGACGGACCGCGAATACCAGAACCTGCGCGACATCTCCATCGCCGTCATCCGCGAGGTTGGCGTTGACACAGGTGGTTGCAACATCCAGTTCGCCATCGAGCCCGACACCGGCCGCGTCGTCGTGATTGAGATGAACCCGCGCGTGTCCCGCTCCTCGGCACTGGCCTCGAAGGCTACAGGCTTCGCCATCGCCAAGATCGCCACCAAGCTCTCCCTGGGCTACACCCTGGATGAGATCCCCAACGACATCACCCAGAAAACGCCGGCCTCCTTCGAGCCGAGCCTTGACTACGTTGTTGTGAAGGTGCCCCGCTTCGCGTTCGAGAAGTTCCCGGCGGCGGACCCCACGCTGACCACCACCATGAAGAGCGTTGGCGAAGCCATGGCCATGGGCCGCAACTTCACCGAGGCCCTGCAGAAGGCGCTGCGCTCCCTGGAGCAGAAGGGCGCCAGCCTTGACTTCTCCTCCGTCAACGCCCTGGATGTCCCCGATCTGATCGAGGCCGCCAAGCGCCCCACCACCGATCGGCTCTCCCAGGTCCAGCGCGCCCTGTTGGGTGGCGGCACGGTTGAGGAACTGTACGCTGCCACCGGCATCGATCCCTGGTACCTTGACCAGCTCGTGCTGCTGAACGAGGTTTCGGCCACGATCCGCCAGTCCACGGCCCTGACACCGGAGATGCTCAAGCTGGCCAAGCGCCACGGCTTCTCCGACGCCCAGATCGGCGCCCTGACCAACAATTCCGAGGCCGTGGTGCGCGGTGTGCGCCAGGCCCTGGGCATCCGCCCCGTCTACAAGACGGTGGACACCTGTGCGGCCGAGTTCAACGCCTACACGCCGTACCACTACTCCTCCTACGACGAGGAGGATGAGATTGCGCTGCACGAGAAGCCGTCCATCATCATCCTGGGCTCCGGACCGAACCGCATTGGCCAGGGCATCGAGTTTGACTACTCCTGCGTGCACGCCTCCATGGCACTGCGCAAGGCCGGCTACGAGACCGTCATGGTCAATTGCAACCCGGAAACCGTCTCCACCGACTACGACGTCTCCACCCGCCTGTACTTTGAGCCGCTGACGCTCGAGGACGTGCTGGAAGTCATCGCTGCTGAAGAGCGCACCGGCGGCGTCATGGGTGTGTTCGTCCAGTTGGGCGGCCAAACCCCGTTGAAGCTGGCCCAGGAACTGGCCGACGCCGGTGTCCCCATCCTTGGCACCTCGCCCGAAGCCATTGACCTGGCCGAGCACCGCGGCATGTTTTCCCGCGTGCTGGATGACGCAGGCCTGATTGCGCCCAAGAACGGCACAGCCGTGTCCTTCAACGATGCCAAGAAGATCGCCGATGAGATTGGCTACCCCGTCCTGGTCCGCCCGTCCTACGTTTTGGGCGGCCGCGGCATGGAGATCGTCTACGACGAAGCCAACCTGTCCCGCTACATCAAGAACGCCACGGAAATCACCGAGGCGCACCCGGTCCTGATCGACCGGTTCCTGGAAGACGCCATCGAAATTGACGTTGACGCGTTGTTCGACGGCAAGGACATGTACCTCGGCGGCATCATGGAGCACATTGAAGAGGCCGGGATTCACTCCGGTGACTCCGCCTGTGTGCTGCCTCCCATCACCCTGGGCAAGGACGTGCAGGACCGCGTCCGGGCAGCAACCCGCGCCATCGCCGAAGGCGTGGGCGTCCGTGGCCTGATCAACATCCAGTTCGCCCTGGCCGCTGACATCCTCTACGTCTTGGAAGCCAACCCGCGGGCCTCGCGCACCGTGCCGTTTGTTTCCAAGGCAACGGGTGTGCAGATGGCCAAGGCCGCAGCGCTGATCGGTGTTGGCGTGTCCATCGCCCACCTGCGCAGCGTCCACCACATCCTGCCGGAAATTGGCGACGGCGGCACCCTGCCGGACAGTGCACCGGTGTCCGTCAAGGAAGCTGTCATGCCGTTCAACCGTTTCCGCACCCCGGAGGGTCACGTTGTTGACTCGCTGCTGGGCCCGGAAATGCGTTCAACCGGCGAGGTCATGGGTATTGACAAGCACTTTGACACGGCGTTCGCCAAGAGCCAGGCCGGCGCCAACAACGCCCTGCCCGTCTCTGGCAAGGTTTTTGTCTCGGTGGCCAACCGTGACAAGCGCTCCATCATTATGGCCGTCAAGCGCCTCTCCGACCTGGGCTACGAGATCGTTTCCACGGGCGGCACGGCGGATGTGCTGCGCCGCAACGGTATCGCCTCCACCATTGTGCGCAAGATCGGTGAAGGCACGTCCGTGGACGGTGAAGGAACCATTGTTGATCTGATCAACAACGGCGACATCGACATGATCTTCAACACCCCCACCGGCGGCCAGGCCCGCGGCGACGGCTACGAGATCCGTGCTGCAGCCGTCTCCAACGGCAAACCCTGCATCACCACGGTTGCCGAGTTCAACGTGGCCGTCCAGGCCATGGAGGCCCTGCGTACCTACGAGTGGGATGTCACCAGCTTGCAGGAGCATGCGAAGGTTCTGGCAGCTGGCCAAGCCTTGCAAAACAGTCAGGCCGAGCAGCATGCCAAGTAACAACACTGGCTTCGGCACGCGCCTGGCCGCGGCCATGGTCGCCAAGGGTCCCCTGTGTGTGGGCATCGACCCGCACCCGGGGCTCCTGGCGGCCTGGGGCCTGCCGGACTCTGCCCAGGGCCTGCGGACGTTCTCCCAGACCGTGCTGGAGGCCGTGGCGCCCCTGGCCGCGGCCATCAAGCCGCAGGTGGCGCTCTACGAGCGTCACGGCTCGGCCGGCCTGGCAGCACTGGAGGAACTCCTTGAGGCCTCCGTGCAGGCCCATGTGTTGACCATTGCCGACGCCAAGCGCGGAGACATTGGCTCCACCATGGCCGGCTACGCCGATGCCTGGCTGCGCGACGGTTCCGCCCTTGCCGCGGATTCCGTGACCCTGAGCCCGTACCTGGGCTTCGAGTCGCTGCGTCCGGCCCTGGACCTGGCGGCAAGCAACGGGCGCGGCGTTTTCGTCCTGGCGCTGACCTCCAACCCCGAGGGTGCCTCCGTGCAGCACGTGGGCGGGCACGAATCTGTGGCCAAACGCATTGTGCAGGCGGCAGCGGCCGAGAACCAGCGCTACGCCAATGAGACCTTGGGCTCAGTTGGTTTGGTGGTGGGTGCCACAGTTGGCGCGGCATTGACGGAGCTGGGCATAGACTTGGCTTCCGTCAACGGCCCCATCCTGGCACCCGGGCTTGGTGCCCAAGGCGCCACGGGGGCGGATATGCGCGCCACTTTTGGTGCCGCCTATCCGGCCGTTCTGGGTACCTCCAGCCGCGGCATCTTGGCAGCCGGGCCGGATATCTCCGCCCTGCGCCAGGCCACAGTGGAGACCTTGGCGGGTTTGTAGTTTCCTGGCGGATTGATTTGATCCCTTGGTGCGGATAGGTTCAAAGAATTACTTTGTTCCTGTCCGCACCATTGTTCGTCATCGCTAGGGGAGTCTTTACGTGAATTTGCCAGCACTTTCACTCCAAGATCGCGCCGATGCACGGCTGAAGGCAATAGCAGCGCGGGGCATCAGATCACGGATCAAGGCTGATCTAAAAAATGGCCAGATGACAGTTGGTGCTGTTCTCGCTGCGGCGGCACAGGAACCAGCCGTGGACAGGCTTAAAGTTTGTGAACTATTGGAAGCCCTTCCGGGCATTGGAAAGGTACGTGCAACTGTGATCATGAGCGAGCTGGGGATTGCCCCAACCCGCAGGGTGCGTGGCCTGGGCGTGCATCAGCGCCGGGCCTTGGTGGACTATCTGGGGCAGGGATCATGAGCGACGTCCATGTACCCAGCGAGAATGTCACCCGCACCAAGCCGCGCAGCGGTGTAACAGTCCTGGCGGGCCCCACGGCCGTTGGCAAGGGAACTGTTTCCACCTTCATCCGGGACAACTACCCTGTGGTGTGGCTGTCAGTTTCGGCCACCACGCGCCCGGCCCGTCCTGGGGAAGAAGAAGGAATCCACTACTTTTTCAAGACGGCCGAAGAATTCGATGGACTGGTTGCCGACGGCGACTTGCTCGAGTGGGCCGTGGTGCACGGCGTCAACCGGTACGGCACGCTGCGCAGCACCGTTGAGGCTGCTGTGGCTGCAGGAAAGTCCGTGCTGCTGGAGATTGACCTGCAAGGGGCGCGCCAAGTCAAAGCGGCCATGCCGGAAGCCGATTTTGTGTTCCTCGCACCGCCCAGCTGGGACGAATTGGTTCGCCGTTTGGTGGGACGCGGCACAGAAACGGCCCAGGAACAGCAGCGCCGCCTAGAAACAGCTAAACTGGAACTTGCTGCCGCGCCGGAGTTTGACTACATCATCGTCAATGACGATGTCAGCCGTGCTGCAGCCGCGCTTGTTGACTTGATGGGGCTCACGCCTCACCACATTGTTTGATCCGTCTTAGATTGATCGGCAAGACCCCTTTACACACTTTTTGGAGAAGTAATTGACTACACAACCCGAAGGCATCATCAATCCCTCGATCGATTCGCTGCTTGAAGCAGCCGACTCGAAGTACGGACTGGTCATCTTTGGTGCCAAGCGCGCACGCCAGATCAACGCATACTACGCACAGCTCCACGAGGGCCTGTTCGAATACGTTGGCCCCTTGGTGGACACCAAGCTCAACGAGAAGTCCCTCTCCATCGCTTTCCGTGAAATCGACGAGGGTCTGCTGGTTTCCACTCCCGTAGAGACCGTCTAATCAACGCGTAAAGAACACTGACGGTGTCACGACTTAACATTGTTTTGGGGGTAGGCGGCGGCATCGCCGCCTACAAGTCGGCTTTGTTGCTGCGCCTTTTCACCGAGGCCGGCCATGACGTCACTGTCATCCCCACCGACGCGTCCACGAAATTTGTGGGCGTGGCCACGTGGGAGGCGCTGAGCGGCCACCCCGTCACCAACAGTGTGTTTGACGCCGTCGATACCGTTAATCACGTTCGGCTGGGCCACGAGGCCGATCTGATAGTGGTGGCACCGGCCACGGCTGACCTACTGGCCAAGGCAGCCGGCGGCCACGCCAACGATCTTTTGACCACCACCTTGCTGATGGCCCGGGGGCCGGTACTTTTTGCCCCGGCCATGCACACGGAAATGTGGCAGCACGGCGCCACGGTGGCCAATGTGGCCACCCTGCGTGCCCGTGGCGTCCACATCATGGATCCCGCCGTGGGCCGGTTGACGGGCCCCGACTCGGGTCCCGGACGTCTGCCGGAACCGGCAGACATTTTTGCCGCTGCCTTGGCCCTGGTTGAGCAGCCGGAACCGGCCTTGGCCGCAGAAGTTTTGGCCGCAGTAAATCTGCGTCCGGCAACTGTGGAGACCAGCACCGTGGAGCCCAGCCCCGCCGAGCCCACGGCAGAAACCAGCGCTCTCCTTGCCGGCAAGCGTGTCCTCATCACAGCCGGCGGCACCCGGGAACCCCTGGATCCGGTGCGGTATTTGGGCAACAAGTCCTCGGGCAAGCAGGGTGTGGCACTCGTAGAGGCCGCCCTAGCTGCCGGGGCCGACGTGACCTTGATCCACGCGCCCATGGATGTGCCGGCTCCTGCCGGGGCAAAACTGCAGCAGATTGAAACAGCCCTGGAACTGCGGGCCGCCACCTTGGCTGCCGCGGTAACGGCGGATGTTGTCATCATGGCCGCGGCCGTTGCCGACTTCCGTCCCGCCAACATCTCCACTGGCAAGATCAAAAAGCGGGACAACACCGATGACCCCGTCATCACCCTGGTCCGCAACCCCGACATCCTGCTGGAACTGGTGGCCCACAGGGCCGCACAGAACCAGCAGCAGCTCATTGTTGGCTTCGCCGCCGAAACAGGTGACGAGCAGGCCGATGCCAGAACGTACGCACAGGCAAAACTGCAGCGCAAGGGTTGTGATCTCCTGGTGGTCAACGAAGTTGGCCCCGGTGACTCCGGCTCCGAACGTGTCTTTGGCCAGGACACCAACCAGGTTGAAATCCTGGCCCTGGACGGTGCCGAGCCCGTGCAAACCGGTGGGAGCAAGCGCGAGGTTGCCAACGCCGTCGTACATCTTATTGCGCAGCGGCTGGGCGGCCGCTAAACCGTGCGTCAAAGCAATGTGTATGACAATCCATGTCTGCCGCCAATGGAGCGCGGCACTTTCCCCAGTAAAGTAGAACAGTGACTTCAGCAAACCCCCTGCGCCTATTTACCTCCGAATCCGTGACGGCAGGCCACCCCGACAAAATCTGCGACCAGATCAGCGACGCCATTTTGGATGCGTTGCTGGCCGAAGACCCCGATTCCCGGGTGGCCGTTGAAACCATGGCCACCACTGGCCTGGTCCACGTTGCCGGCGAGGTGACAACCAACGCCTACGTGGAAATCCCGGCGATTGTGCGCAACACCATTTTAGACATTGGCTACGATTCCTCGGCCAACGGCTTCGACGGTGCCCGCTGCGGCGTTTCCGTCTCGATCGGCCAGCAGTCCCAGGACATTTCCGACGGCGTCTTCAACGCTCTGGAGGTCCGTGAAGGCACCGCCGTGGACAAGTACGACACCCAGGGCGCAGGAGACCAGGGCCTGATGTTTGGCTACGCCAGCAACGAGACCGCCTCCTACATGCCCACCCCCATCTTCCTGGCCCACCGGCTCTCGGAGCGTCTGACGGACGTGCGCAAGTCAGGGCTGTTGTCCTATCTGCGCCCCGACGGCAAGACCCAGGTGACCATCGGGTACGACGGCGAAACGCCCGTTTCGGTGGACACAGTGGTCATCTCCAGCCAGCACGCCGAAGGGACGGAACTGGCCAAGCTGCGTGCCGACCTGCAGGAATTTGTTATTGCACCGGTCATGGACGCCTCGGGCCTGGATGTCTCAGCCATCAAGACGTACCTGAACCCCGCAGGCCCGTTTGTGGTGGGCGGACCCGTGGGCGACGCAGGCCTGACCGGGCGCAAGATCATCGTTGACACTTACGGCGGCATGGCCCGCCACGGTGGCGGCGCGTTCTCCGGCAAGGATCCGTCAAAGGTTGACCGCTCCGCCGCCTACGCCATGCGCTGGGTTGCCAAGAACGTGGTTGCCGCCGGCCTGGCGTCACGTGCAGAAGTACAGGTTGGCTACGCCATTGGTGTGGCGCGCCCCGTGGGCGTCTATGTGGAAACCTTCGGCACCGAGACGGTTGACCCGCGCCGCATCGAGGACGCCATCGCGGCCATCTTCGACCTGCGCCCCATGGCCATCATCGACAGCCTTGACTTGAAGCGCCCCATCTACGCCAAGACGGCAGCCCACGGCCACTTCGGCCGCGACGAGCCCGATTTCACCTGGGAAAACCTTGACCGGGTTGATGCCTTGAAGGCATTCTTCAACGCCTAAGCAGTTTGCAAGCCACAGCGTTATCCACAGCTAAGCACGGTTCGCTGACTTCTTTGTCGGTGGGCTGTGCTTAGCTTGTTTTAGCTGCCTTTTTATTGGGCCGCCACAGCACGCCACAGCACGCCACAGCACGCCACAGCCCCACGCCACAGAAGAGAGGACGCCATGGAAGAAGACCAAAGCCATGGCGTGCAGCTGAGCCTGCTCAGCGGTTTTGTGGCCAAGGAACGCGTACCCGATCCGCACAGTGGCGTTGTCCTGGCGCCGCGGCTGCCGGTGGCCCAGGTGATCATTGATTCGCCCCTGCCGCACCTGGACCGGATCTTCGACTACTCGGTGCCCCTTGAGCTGGACGCCAGCGCCCAGCCGGGGGTTCGGGTGCGGGTGAAGTTCTCCGGCCAGGACCTCAACGGCTTCCTCGTGGCCCGGGTGGCCGAGTCGCAGAGCGAGCGTTTGGTGCCCCTGAACCGGGTCTACTCCGCGGTTCCGGTGCTGACCCCCGCCGTGCTGGAGCTGGCCCACAAGGTGGCCGAACGGTATTGCGGCACAGTGGCGGACGTGCTCCGCGTTGCCATCCCGCCGCGTGTTGCCAGCCTGGAGAAAATCTACTTGGCGAAGGACACCGCTGCGGCTCATGATGCGCTTGAGCCAGCCCCCGCAGCCCACCCCGGTGCCTCCCTGTTCGGGGACTATTCCCACGCCGAGGACTTCCTGACACAGCTGGCCATGGGGGCGTCGCCTAAGGCGGTGTTGGGCGCACTGAGCGGTTTCGGGGCACATTCGTGGCAGCACCAGCTGGCCCAGGCCGTGGCGTACTGCCAGCTTTCGGGCCGCGGAGCCATAGTGGTTGTTCCCGACCTGCGTGATCTGGATTTGCTGGAGGGCGCCTTCGCCGCTGTTTTGCCGCCCGACAGTTTCGTAAAACTGACGGCCGATGCCGGCCCCAGCCTGCGCTACGCCAACTACCTGCGCGTTCTTGCAGGGGACGTGAAAATTGTCATTGGCACCCGCTCGGCGGCCTACGCGCCCGTGGCGGACCTGGGCCTGGTGTGCTGCTGGGACGACGGCGATGAGCTGCACGTGGAGCGCCGGGCCCCCTACCAACACAGCCGGGACGTGCTGCTGCTGCGCTCGGAGGTTGAAGGCACCGCCGTGCTGATGGCCGGGCACAGCCGCAGCAGCGAGTCCCAGCGCCTAGTGGCCACGGGGTGGGCCCAGGAGTTGGTGGCCGGGCGCACCACTGTGCGCAAGTCCACACCCCGGGTCATCAGTACCTCCGATTCCTATGAGCAGGAACGTGACCCTGCCGCCGCGATGGCCCGCCTGCCGCACAGGGCCTGGGAAACGGCCAAAGCAGCGTTGAAATTTGGCCCCGTCCTGGTGCAAGTTGCCCGGACCGGATACGCCCCGGCCCTGGCGTGCCAGCGCTGCCGGGAGGTGGCGCGCTGCAAACACTGCACGGGGCCGTTGATGCAATCGCGGTCCCCAGGATCCACCTCCGTCATGGTCACATGCAAGTGGTGCGGCCAAGCCGAGACTGCGTTCAGCTGCAGCACCTGCGGAAACCATGAGTTGCGCGCCATCGTCGTGGGGGCGCTACGCACTGCGGAGGAGCTGGGCCGGGCCTTCCCTTCGGTGCCTGTCATCTCCTCCTCGGGGGAAAACATCAAGGGGACCGTGCCGGACAAGCCTGCCATTGTGGTGGCGACTATTGGGGCGGAACCCGTTGCACCCCATGGCTACGCGGCGGCCTTGTTGCTCGACGGCGATTCCATGCTGCGCCGTGAATCCCTGCGGGCCGGGGAGGAGACGCTGCGGCGTTGGATGAACGCGGCCGCCCTGGTCCGTTCTGCCAAGGACGGCGGGATAGTGGTGGTCACGGCCGAAGAATCTGTGGAAGTGGCGGCCCTGGTCCGTTGGGATCCGGCCGGTCACGCAGAAAGGGAGTTTGCCCTGCGGCACGAGCTGGGACTGCCCCCCGCTATGCGCCTTGCCTCGCTGACTGGAAGCGAAAAGGATGTTGAGGCGTTCACGGCAGCCCTGAACTTGCCGGATTCCGTGCGCACCATTGGTCCTGCGCCCGTCACAGGCGGCCGTGGCGCCGTCCCCGGGGATGAGGCACCCGACTACAGGACCATCCTGCTGTTTCCCTATGCCATGGCAGCAGCCGTCACGGCCAGCATGCGGGCCCTCAAGGCAGCCAACGCGGCCCGGCGCCTCGGTTCCCCCGTGCAGGTTCGTTGCGACGGTCTGGACGTTCTCTAGGGCCTGCCAGCATTCTTCGCCATGGCGCTGCGACCCTGAGCCCAAGGGTGCACCCCTGAGGCGAAATTGGGGGGTTTACCCCATAGCCCGGCGGCGCGTGGCCACGTAGCGTTGATGTCATGAGCAACCACAGCGCCAAAGCCCCACGACCCGTTTTGGCTGATCGAACGGGACAGTGCGCCTGTGCTGGTGGTTCTTGTGGGTGAGCTCAGCACACTCTTTGGAGCGTTGACAGATCTCCTGCTGGGAGCGGCAGGGCAGCCATGGATCTATCTGGTGGTTGTCCTAGGCTGCATCATTGACGGCTTCTTCCCGCCCTTTCCTAGCGAGGCCATTGTGGTGGGTCTGGCAGCCTTGATGCTCACCCAGGAGGGACCGTCGCCCTGGCTGTTGCTGCCGGCTGCGGCTCTGGGAGCCTTCATTGGGGACAATATTGCCTACGCGATCGGTCGGCGAGTGGGCACCACGCGCTTCAAATGGATGCGGGCCCCCATCATGGCGCGCTCCTTTGGCCGGGTGGGCCAAAAGCTCGAGCAGCGTGCCGTGTCCTTCATCCTTGTGGCCCGTTTCCTCCCCGTGGTGAGGGTTGCCGTGAATCTCACGGCCGGAGCCACCGGGTACTCTCGCACATGCTTCATGGCCATAACGGCATTCTCGGCCACCCTGTGGGCAGGCTACTCACTGGGCATCGGTGTCCTGGCCGGGACATGGTTCCAGGGCAGTCCCATGCTTGGACTCGTTGTGGCCATTGCCATCGCTGCGTCGCTGGGTCTCATCGCAGATTGGGTGGCGGGACTTTTCCGCCGTAAGGCACGGCCGGGGGCCATCGGTCAGGGCGTTCCAGCCGAGTCCAGCCAAGACCAGCTCGTCAGCAGCTAAAGCGCCTGCCGAACGTACAGTTGATGCCGATGTTGCCTGGCAACATCGGCATCAACTGTACGTTCGGCAGGCTCAACGGTGTCTAGTGCCGCACTAGGGTCGCAGTTCCTGGGCAATGGCCAGCAGTTCCTGCGCCGAGGCATCCCAGCTGAACGCCGCAGCCTGGGCCACGGACGCCACGGAACTGGCCGACCATGCGGCGTGGGAGTCCAGCGACCGCACGGCAGCGGCAAAGCCGGCGGGCGAATCGGCGGGCACGTAGTGCGCTGCCGTGCCGCCCACTTCCCGGAAAATCTCGGTGTCGGCAACAACAACAGGCGTACCCAGGGCCATGGCCTCAACCAGCGGCAAACCATAGCCCTCGGCCTTGCTCAGGGTGACTAGCGCCGTGGTGCGCAGCAGGAGTTCGTCGTACTCCGCGTCCGTGACGCCGTTGTGGAACACCACCTTTGCCCCCGAAGGCACCAGCGCCTCAAGCTCGGCCCGGCGATCGGGCGTGATGCGGCTGAGCAGGTTCAGCGTGAAATCGGGCAGCTCAGCCATGCCGCGGATCAGGGTCTCCACATTCTTGTACGGCATGAACGAGCCCATGTAGGCGAGCGACTTCTCCGGCGCAACGGCCGGGTCACGGGGCGTCCGCTCACCTTGCGGCGCATTGCCGATGATCCGCACGGGCCGCTTGGTGAGGCGGTGCTTGTGCATGAGCCCCAAGGTGGTCTGGCTGATGGTGGCCACCACGTTGGCCCGGTTGAGCAGCACCCGCTGCGGCCAGTACGCCTTGTGGTACAGGCGCCACAGCACACGCACAGGTGCCGGCAGGAAGCCGGGCGGGGCGGGGTGCTCGTAGTAGATGAGGTCGTGCAGGGTCAGCACCAGCGGATACTTCCGGCCCCAACTGCCCATGGTCTGCATGGGGCAAAACACCAGATCGGCGCCCAGCTTGTTCACCTGCCTGGCCACAAGGAGTTCCACGGGCGACAGCGGGGAGTTGATCCTCACCCACGGCAGATCGGGCAGCAGGGCTAGTTGGCGCTCGTCGTGAATCAACATGGTCACCTTGGCATAAGGTGCGACGGCGGCCATGAGGCTCGCGCCGTAGCGGCTGATGCCGTCGTGGTGGTCCATCCGGGTGAACCGGGCGTCCATGACGATGTGCGGCTTGCTTGATGCGACGGGCATGCTCACGGTGCGGGGTGCCTTTCCAGGAAGTCGGTGATGGCAGCGGCTGCCGGTTCGGGTGTTTCGTAGTGGATCAGGTGGCCCACATTCTCAATGACCACCAATTCACCCTGCGGCAGCAGTTCCTCAAGCTTGTGCTGGTGCGGGAGCGTGGCAATCTCATCCTGCGCGCCGGCAATCAACAAGGTGGGCAGCTGCAGCTGGGCCGCCACTTCCCGCACGGTGCCGCTGACGGAGGCCCTGAACGATTCCAGCAGCATGTCCCGGTCGGCGAAGCCGCTGAAATACGCGTGGTGCTGGCCATGAATGAACGCCAGCAGTTCCGGCTCGCGCGTCTTGGCCATGGTCACACTCATGATGTGGACCACCAGTTTGCTGCGCAATAAGGCGTTGCCCAGGCGGGCCGGCAGTTTGGCTGAGGCCCAGTAGTAGAACACCGCCAGTTTTGTCATGATGCCCTTGGGCCCCTCCAGGGCTGGGGACGCAATGGGGTTGACTAGGATCAGCGGGTAGACCCTCCCGGGGTGGGTGGCCACAAAGTGGCTGACCACAATGGAGCCGAAGGAGTGCCCCAGCAGCACGGTGTTGGGACCTAGATTCAGGGCCACCAGGAAATCGTTAAGGAAATCGCCGTAGCCGGCAATGTCATGAGATCGGCCTGCCACCCCGCCCGGAGCGAACGCGGGCGACTCGCCAAAGCCGGGGAGATCGGCCATGATGATCCGGTACTCCGGGAGACGTTCAACCACGCGCTCCAGGCCATGGTGGTCGCCACGGAAACCATGCACCATGACAATGGTGCGCGCGCCAGCCTGGGCGGCTGCGTACTCCCAGTAGTGCACCGGGGTGCCTGCCAGCTCAAGGATGTGGGCGCTCTCCCGATCGGCCAGGTCCACAGCGATACGTGAGGTCAACGGCGTCGTACTTCTTTTCACTGCCATTCCTAGTTCATGAGTTTGGGGTCGGACCCGGAGCGGCGGCCACTCTCCAGGGCAGCGATGCGCGCCATGTCAGGCTCGCTCAAGGTGAAGTCAAAGACGTGCAAGTTCTCCTGGATGCGCTCCACCGTGCTGGCCTTGGGAATCACCAGATGCCCAGACTGCACATGCCAGCGCAGCACAATCTGCGCCGTGGTGCGGCCATGCGCGGCGGCAAGTTCAGCCAGTACTGGGTCGGCCAAAATACTGCCACGGGCCAGGGGGCTCCACGCCTGGGTGGCGATGCCAAGCGAGGCATGGAGGGCGCGCAATTCGGTTTGGGGGAGCCACGGGTGGAGCTCCACCTGGTTCACGGCGGGCACCACGTGGCACGCGTCGAGCAGCTGCGCCAGGTGCTCCGCCTCAAAGTTGCTGACGCCGATGGCCCGGACGCGGCCCTGCTGGTACAGCGTCTCGAGAGCCTTGTAGGTGGGGATGAACAGCCCGCGCTCGGGGCACGGCCAATGGATCAGGAACATGTCAAGGTAGTCCAGGCCAAGGCGGTCCATGCTCGCGTCAAAGGCCGCCAGGGTGGAGTCGTAGCCGTGCTCGGTGTTCCACACCTTGGAGGTCACAAACAGCTGCTCGCGGGGCGTTCCGCCGGCAACGGCGCCGGCGATGGCCGCGCCAACACCCTCCTCATTGGCGTAGAGGGCCGCGGTGTCCACCGTCCGGTACCCGGTATCCAGAGCCGTGGAGACAAGGTCCGCGCACTCCTGGGCCGGGACCTTGTAGACACCGAAGCCGAGAACGTCAATGCTGACACCATTGTTGAGCAGGTATTTGGGGGAGCGTTGCATAGTAATGACTTTACCCAGTCAGGGCGCCCGCCCCGGCATTGCCGCGCGGCTCAGAGGCCGTCCAGGCCATGCAGGAAGCCAAAGATGGGGTCGGAGGAGGGGCTGCTTTGCTCCACCAGCTCCCGTGCCGTTATCTCATCCAGGATCAGGTCGGTGACCAGCCCGGCGGCGAGTGCGCCGCGCAGTCCGGTGATCTTCTTGGGGCCTGAGACAACACAAATTCGACGCCGGACCTTGCGCAGGCTGTCCAGGCTGGGCCCGCTGGAACGGTCGTTGAGGACAATGCCGGCGTCGCTGCCATCGGAGCGGAAGAAGACTGTGGCCACATCCCCGGCCACGCCGCTGGCATCAAGGGCGTCCAGGTCTGTGGTGTCCAGGTAGCCGCCGCTGTAAACGTGGCTGGGAATTTCGGCATCCATGGAGCCCACCCCAAAGATGGCGATGGTCATGCGCTCCTGCAGGTCAAGGATGCGCCGGACGCTGCGCTCCTTCCACATCATCTCTTTCGTTTCTGCATGGTCAAAGAATGCCGGGACGGGGAATTGCTCCACCTTGGCCCCATAGGCCGTGCCAAAGCGGCGGACGATTTCCGAGGCGTACGTGATCCCGGAGGTTTGGGTGTTACCCGCCCCGTTGAGCTGGACGATCGTGGTGCCGTGGGTGGTCTTGCGGGTCAGGTGGCGGCTGACGGTGCTCACCGTGGACCCCCAGGCCACGCCGATGACGGCGTTGGATCCCACCAACGGGCCAATGGTGCGTGCCGCCTGCATGCTCACACGCTCCAACACCTCCACCTCGCTGAGCATGTCGGAGACGGGTACCACGTGAACCTCCACCTTGTGGCGGTTGCGGATGACCCGTTCCAGCTCGGGCGCCCTATCAGAAGGAGTCTTGATTTGGATCTGGACCAAACCGCTTTCCCGGGCGGAGGACAGGAGCCTGGAGACGGTGGATCGGGAGGTGCGCAATTCGCGGGCAATGGCGTCCATTGTCTGGTCCTGCAAGTAGTACATTTGTGCAGCCCGGAGCGTATCCTGCTGTCTCGTTCGCTTGGAAGCCATGGGATCTCAGCCCTTTCTGCACGTTCGTGCATCCCTGTTGACTATATTTTCCATCTGTTCAAACAATAATGGGAATAGGCGCGTAAGGCGCAACCCAACGGGACTCGAATGAGGTCAATGTGAGAATCCTAGGCAACGCTGGCAAGAACCATGATTCACAGGATGTCCACCCTGCGGTACGCACCCAGGTGGAGGCTTTAAAGGAGCGTCCGCGTGCAAGCGTGTTGATCATTGGCGGCGGCATCAACGGTGTTGGCACCTTCCGTGACCTTGCCCTGCAGGGTGTGGACGTGGCGTTGGTGGAACGCGGCGACTACTGCCAAGGTGCCTCCGGTGCCTCCTCCCACATGATCCATGGCGGCATCCGCTACCTGGAAAATGGCGAGTTCCGCCTAGTCAAGGAATCGGTCATGGAGCGCAACGGGCTGCTCAAGATCGCGCCCCATTACGTCAAGCCGCTGCAGACAACCATCCCCATCTTCAGCACCTTCTCCGGCATCCTCAGCGCCCCCATGCGTTTTTTGACCCACAAGCAGGGCAAGCCCCAGGAGCGCGGCGCCTTCTTGATCAAGGTTGGACTGTCACTTTATGACGCGTTCTCCCGCGACGGCGGCACCGTTCCCCGCCACGATTTCAAGGGCCGCAAGAAGGCCCTGACGGAGCTGCCCCAGCTGCACCCGGGCATCAAGTACGCAGCCACGTACTATGACGCATCGGTGCACAACCCGGAGCGGCTTACTTTGGATGTCCTCCAGGATGGCGAAAAGGCTGGCGTGAGCACGGCCGGGGCAACAAACGCCCGGGCCACCAACTACTTGGCGCTCACGGCAGTGACGGACGACGGCGTCGAACTCACCGACCAGCTCACCGGCGAGTCCTTCACCTTCAACGCCGACGTCATTGTCAACACCACCGGTGCCTGGGTGGATATGACCAACGCGGACATGGGTGCAGCCACCCGCTTCATGGGCGGCACCAAGGGATCCCACATTGTGTTGGACCACCCCGGCCTGCTGGCAGCCTGCAACGGCCGCGAAATCTTCTTCGAACACACTGATGGCCGCATCGTGCTGATCTACCCCATGGGTGACAGGGTCCTGGTGGGCACCACAGATGTTAACGCCGACATGAACGCGGACGCCGTCTGCACGGAAGAAGAGATCGACTACTTCTTTGATTTGGTGGGCCATGTGTTCCCCAACGTCTTGGTCACCCGTGAGGACATTGTGTACAGCTTTGCCGGTGTGCGCCCCTTGCCCCGCCATGATGAGACGGCCCCGGGCTTCGTGTCCCGCGACTACCGCATTGAGCGCGCGGACCGCACCATTGCCGGCTCCGCGGTTCCGGTCCTCAGCCTGGTGGGCGGCAAGTGGACAACGTTCCGTGCCCTGTCCGAGCACATGACCAATGACGTCCTGGCCATTTTGGGCAAGAGCCGCAAGATCAGCACGGCGAAGCTGCCCATCGGCGGCGGTGCCAACTTCCCGGCCACCGACGCAGCCATTGAGGCGTGGATCGCAGCTCACACCAGCGAGTCGGTTGACGCTGCCCGGGCCGGGGTGCTGCTGACCCGCTACGGTACGCGCGCCCAGGATGTCCTAAACTACCTCAACGCAGGCGTTGACACGGTCTTCGACTCCACCCGTGAACTGAGCAGCCGCGAGGTGGCCTTCATGGTGGAGAACGAACAGATCGGCCACCTCATTGACGTCATGATCCGCCGCACATCACTGGCCTTCCGTGGCCTAGTCACCAGCGAACTGCTGGCTGAGACTGCGGCGGCACTGGCCGGTCCGCTGGGCTGGGACAGCGCCAAGGTGGCAGCTGAGATCAGCCACAGCATTGAGATTCTGGACCGTTTCCACGGTGTCCAGGTACAAAGCTTGATTGCCTAAGCCCCTGGGGGCAAAGGGGGCTCAAGAGGGCCACACACAGGTGTGAGCCTTTTAGTGAATTACCAACCAAAAGGAGTCAAAGATGTCTCTTGGAATTGTGTTCCTGTCTGAAGTGATGGGAACCATGATGCTGACCCTGCTGGGTTGTGGTGTTGTGGCCAACGTTGCCTTGAAGGGAAATAAGGGCAACGGTGGCGGTTTTCTCATGGTCAACTGGGGTTGGGGCCTGGCCGTCATGGCCGGTGTCTTTGTAGCCGCCAAATCCGGTGCCCATTTGAACCCAGCTGTAACAGTAGGTGTCGCCGCAAGCGGCGCCAAGGAATTTGTCCCCGGCGTCCCGGTTGATGCCGCGTCCATGTTCACCTATTTCGGCGGGGAGTTGGTCGGCGCGTTCATCGGTGCCGTGGTCTGCTGGTTGGCGTACAAGCAGCACTTCGATGCAGAACCCGAAGCCGCCACCAAGTTGGGTGTCTTCTCCACAGGACCGGCCATTCGCAACAACGTATGGAATCTCGTCACTGAAATCATCGGCACCTTTGTTCTGGTCTTCGTCATCTTGATGTTCGGCAACCAGCCGAACCAGCTTGGCCCGCTGGCCGTGGCACTTCTGGTGGTTGGTATCGGCGCATCCCTCGGTGGACCCACCGGCTATGCCATCAACCCGGCACGTGACCTTGGGCCGCGCATTGCCCACGCACTGCTTCCCATCAAGGGCAAGGGTTCCAGCGACTGGGCCTACTCCTGGGTCCCGATCGTCGGACCCCTGATCGGTGGCCTGCTCGGTGGCCTCATGTCCCAGTGGCTCCCGCTTCTGGTCAAGTAGACCCGTCATCAGCCTTCCTGCACCAATTTCCTACAGAAAGAAACAATGATGTCTCAATATGTAATTGCCATTGACCAGGGAACCACCAGCAGCCGTGCGATCGTTTTCGATCATGATGGCAACATCGTCTCCACCGGCCAGCTCGAACACGAGCAGATCTTCCCCAAAGCCGGTTGGGTGGAGCACAACGCCGCAGAGATCTGGAACAACACCCGCGAGGTGATCGGCACAGCGCTGGCCCAGGCCAACCTGACCCGTCACGACATTGTGGGCGTGGGCATCACCAACCAACGCGAGACGGCAGTTGTCTGGGACAAGAACACCGGCGTGCCGGTCTACAACGCCATCGTGTGGCAGGACACCCGCACGCAGGACATTGTGGATCAGCTGGCAGCTGATGGCGGCGTGGAGCGCTTCAAGGCCAAGGTTGGCCTGCCCCTGGCCACCTACTTCTCCGGCACCAAAATCAAGTGGATCCTTGACAACGTTGAGGGCGCCCGCGCCCGCGCCGAAGCCGGGGACCTGCTCTTTGGCAACACCGACAGCTGGGTCACCTGGAACCTCACGGGTGGCCCGGATGGCGGCGTGCACATCACGGACGTCACCAACGCCTCCCGCACCATGTTCATGGACCTGGAGACGCTGTCCTGGGATGAGGAGATCCTGGCCATCTTCGGTGTGCCGAAGTCAATGATGCCAGCCATCAAGTCCTCCTCCGAGGTCTACGGCCACGTCCACACCTCGCAGTTGCTGCGCGAGGTCCCCGTGGCCGGCATCCTGGGTGACCAGCAGGCGGCAACGTTCGGCCAGGCCGCCTTCAACCAGGGCGAAGCCAAGAACACCTACGGCACGGGCTGCTTCCTGATCTTCAACACGGGTACGGAAATTGTCCACTCGAAGAACGGTCTGCTCACCACGCTTGGCTACAAGCTTGGCGACGCAGCCCCGCATTACGCCCTTGAGGGTTCCATCGCTGTCACGGGTTCCTTGATCCAGTGGCTGCGCGACAATATCGGCATGATCAGCTCGGCTCCCGAGGTTGAGGAGCTGGCTGCGTCGGTGGAGAACAACGGTGGCGTGTACATTGTTCCGGCGTTCTCCGGCCTCTTCGCCCCGTATTGGCGTTCCGATGCCCGCGGCGCCATTGTGGGACTCACCCGCTTTGTGAACAAGAGCCACATTGCCCGTGCGGCCTTGGAGGCAACAGCGTTCCAGACCCGCGAGGTGCTCGATGCCGTCAACGCCGATTCCGGCGTGGATTTGACCGAGTTGAAGGTCGACGGCGGCATGGTCGCCAACGACGCCCTCATGCAGTTCCAGGCCGACATTCTGGGTGTGCCGGTGATCCGTCCCAAGGTTACCGAGACCACAGCGCTCGGTGCGGCCTACGCTGCCGGCCTGGCCGTGGGCTTCTGGAAAGATCTGGGCGAACTGCGGTCCAACTGGGCCGAGGACAAGCGCTGGGAGCCGAACATGGATCCGGCGGAGCGTGACCGCCAGATGCGCCTGTGGAAGAAGGCAGTGACCAAGTCCATGGACTGGGTCGACGAGGACGTGCTCTAAGCGCACCTCATGAACGACGGCGGGGCCCCACCCAGGTGGGCGTCCCGCCGTCGTACTTTAATTGCGCTTCCCAGTGCAGTTGCGGCAACGTGGACGTGGCAGGCAAGTGCGCTAAAGTAAAGGGGTGCAGACAAACCTTCTCCTTACCTAGCCGCATTGAATTGATGCGGCCGCCCCTTGCCATGTCGAGGGGCTTTTGTGTGTGACGGGCCAGACGGTGCAATAAAGCCAATGATGAATGAAGAGGCAGGGTACGTGAGCGTGCAGTCCCAGACTGAAGAAAACAGCGAAGAGGGCGTCTACAATTTCGCCGCGATGGAAGCCAAATGGCCGGCCATCTGGGACGATCTTAAGGTGTTTACGCCCCTTGACGACGGCTCCAAGGAACGGCGCTACGTCCTTGACATGTTCCCGTACCCCTCCGGCGACCTGCACATGGGCCACGCCGAAGCCTTCGCCATGGGCGATGTTGTCTCCCGCTACTGGCGCCAGCTCGGCTACGACGTGCTGCACCCGATCGGCTGGGACTCCTTTGGCCTGCCCGCCGAGAACGCCGCCATCAAGCGCAACGCCCATCCCAGCGAGTGGACGTACGCCAACATCGACACCCAGGCGGAGTCGTTCAAACGCTACGCCATCTCCGTGGACTGGTCACGCCGCCTGCAGACCTCCGACCCCGAGTACTACCGGTGGACGCAGTGGCTGTTCAAGCGTTTCCACGAGCGTGGCCTGGCCTACCGGAAGAACTCACCGGTCAACTGGTGCCCCACGGACCAGACGGTGCTGGCCAACGAGCAGGTCGTCAACGGCGCCTGCGAACGCTGTGGCACCATTGTCACCAAGAAGTCCCTGAACCAGTGGTACTTCAAGATCACCGACTACGCCGACCGCCTGCTGGACGACATGGACGCGCTGAAGGGCCACTGGCCGGACCGCGTGCTGGCCATGCAGAAGAACTGGATCGGCCGCTCCGAGGGCGCCCACGTCACCTTCGTGATTGAATCTGCCGGCGAAGAGAAGCCGCAGCAGGAACTCACCGTCTTCACCACCCGCCCGGACACCCTGTACGGTGCCACGTTCTTTGTGGTGGCAGCGGATGCGCCCCTGGCCCTTGACCTTGTCACGGCCGAGCACGCAGAGGCCCTCAGCGACTACCGCGAGCAGGTCAAGGCACTGAGCGACATTGAGCGCCAGTCCACCGAACGCCCCAAGTCGGGGGTGTTCACGGGCCGCTACGCCATCAACCCGCTGACGGGTGAAAAGCTGCCCGTGTGGGCCGCCGACTACGTGCTGGCCGACTACGGCACCGGCGCCATCATGGCCGTGCCCGCCCACGACCAGCGCGACCTCGACTTTGCCAAGGCCTTCGACCTGCCTGTCCAGGCAGTTCTGGACACCGGCATGGAGGACCCCGCAGAAACCGGCACCGCCAGCACCGGGGAGGGCACGCTGATCAACTCCGGTGAGCTCAACGGCCTGTCCAAGGCTGAGGGCATCCCGGCAGCGATCGACATTCTGGAAAAGCTGGGCACGGGCAAGAAGTTCATCAACTTCCGCCTGCGTGACTGGCTGCTCTCCCGCCAGCGTTTCTGGGGCACCCCCATCCCCATCATCCACTGCGCCGACTGTGGCGAGGTTCCCGTGCCGGATGACCAGCTGCCCGTGCGCCTGCCGGACAACCTGCGCGGCGAGGACCTCTCCCCGAAGGGCACCTCCCCGCTGGCGGCTGCTGCCGACTGGGTCAACGTGGACTGCCCCAGCTGTGGCAAGCCCGCCAAGCGCGACACCGACACCATGGACACGTTCGTTGACTCGTCCTGGTACTTCCTGCGCTTCGCCTCACCGGACTACACCGAGGGTCCGTTTGACCCGGCCAAGATCAATGACTGGATGCCCGTTGGCCAGTACGTGGGTGGCGTGGAGCACGCCATCTTGCACCTGCTGTACGCGCGTTTCTTCACCAAGGTCATCCACGACATGGGCATGCTGGACGCCACCGAGCCCTTCAGTGCGCTGCTGAACCAGGGCCAGGTGCTTAACGGCGGCAAGTCGATGAGCAAGTCCCTGGGCAACGGTGTTGACCTGGGCGAGCAGCTGGACAAGTTCGGTGTTGACGCCGTGCGCCTGACCATGGTCTTTGCCGGTCCTCCCGAGGACGACGTCGACTGGGCGGACGTTTCGCCGTCGGGCTCGGCCAAGTTCCTGGCCCGTGCCTGGCGCCTGGCGCGTGACGTTGCCAGCGAGCCGGGCACCGACCCGGCCGCCGGGGACGCCGCGCTGCGTTCGCTGACCCACCGCACGGTCCATGAGGCCAAGGCCCTGCTGGAAGGCCACAAGTTCAACGTGGTGGTGGCCAAGCTCATGGAACTGGTCAACGCCACCCGCAAGGTCATCGACTCCGGTGCCGGCGCAGGCGACCCGGCCGTCCGTGAGGCTGCCGAAGCCGTGGCCGTTGTGCTGAGCCTCTTTGCCCCGTACACGGCCGAGGACATGTGGAACACCCTGGGCCACCCGGCCTCGGTTGCCAACGCCGGCTTCCCGGCGGTGGAGGAGGCCCTGCTGGTGCAGCAGAGCGTCACAGCCGTTGTGCAGGTCCAGGGCAAGGTCAAGGACCGCCTGGAGGTGTCCCCTGACATCACCGAGGCGGCCTTGCGCGAGCTGGCCCTGGCCTCCGAGCCGGTGCAGAAGGCACTTGACGGCCGCGGCATCCGCACAGTGATTGTCCGTGCGCCTAAACTGGTGAATATTGTTCCTGCCTAGGCAGGAGTGACACCGCAGGTTCATGCCGCACGCATGAACCGCACGTGCCCTCCTCGCCCCCACGGGCGTTGGAGGGCACTTCTGTTTTGGGAAAGGCGGACCGGTGGTACCTGACACAAGCGCTGCGCGCACCTGGATCCGTGCGCAGGTCCAGCGGCTGCGCCCCAAACCTGGGCCGGACGAGTCCGCGCCGCAGCTGCCCAAGCCCCGGATCGCCGTCGTGACCGATTCCGCCGCCGCCCTGCCCCCGGAATGGGTGGGCTGGTTCGCCCAGAGCCTGCAGCTGAGCGTGGTGCCCATGCCCGTGGTCATCGGCGAGCACGTCTATTCCGACGACGACGCCGAGCTGGAGACCCACATCTCCCTCGCCTTGGTCTCCGGCACCAGCGTAAAAACTTCCCGCCCGTCGCCTGGCCAATTTGACCGGGCGTACAGGAATGCCGCTGAGGCAGGATTTGAGGCAGTAGTTTCGCTTCACATCTCCAGCAAACTTTCGGGAACGTTCGACGCCGCGCATCTTGCCGGGCAGCGGGCAACCCTACCGGTGCACGTGCTGGATTCGGGCACGGTGGGCATGGGGCAGGGCATTGGTGTCCAGGCTGCCGTGGCCGCTGCCTTGGCGGGAGCTGACGCCGAAGCCGTCCAGGCGGCCGCCAGTGCCGCCATTGCGGCCACTGACGTGTACTTCTATGTGCCCAGCCTGGAGCAGCTGCGCCGCGGCGGACGCATCAGCATGGCCTCCTCGTGGCTGGGGACAGTGCTGGACATCAAGCCAATTCTGGGGATTAGGGACGGCTCAGTGGTTCCCCTGGAAAAGGTGCGCTCGGCGGCCAAGGCCATTGCCCGGCTGCAGGAGCTGGCCGCTGTCAACATTGCGGCCCGCGGCGCAGCAAAAACGCAAGTCAGCGTGCACCACTTTGGCAACGAGGACCAGGCCCGCGCCCTGGATGAAGCCCTGCATCTTGCCTGCCCGGGGCTGGGTTCTTCGACCCTGACCAGATTGCCCGCCGTCCTGGCCGCCCATGCCGGCCTTGGCGTCCTGGTGGTTGTTGTTGCCGACTCCCTTGTTCCTCCACAGGCGGAGCTGCAACCGTAGTTGTTCACAGCGGGGTCTATTGGGGTCCCGATGCACCCCTTGTGGGCCTACCGTGAGTTCATGAGCGGTGTTGGTGGTGACTCGAGCTGGACCCCACGGGGGTCCGGCAGGTCCTCCTTGGCTGGCTCGCAGCCTGCTGCCCGCGGGCCGCGCTGGATTATCTCACTACGGGCCCTGGTGGTTGTGCTGGCCATGCTGGCGGCCGCGGTGGGCGTGCTCTGGATTGAGTCGGCCAGCGTGCAGGGCGCGTCGGCAGGACTTGGTGCACAGGAGTTGGGGAAGGTGACGGTCCCGCCGGTACGGGGCGCCGCGGGGTCCTTGCAGGCTTCCTCTTCGGCACAGGGTGGCGCCGCTGCAGCCACGAGCGCCGCCGTTCCGGGCAGCACGACCGCTGCGCCCTCGGCGGGCTTGTTGGTGCATGTGGCGGGCGCCGTCAAGAACCCGGGTGTGTACATCCTGCCAGTGGGCAGCAGGGCCTTCCAGGCTGTGGAGGCGGCCGGGGGCGCCCTGCCCGCGGCGGAACTGTCAGCACTCAATCTTGCCGCCCAACTCAGCGACGGCACGCAACTTCTGGTTCCCACCAAGGGGCAGCCGGTGCTGCCGGCAGCCCCGGCCAGTGGTGCCGGACCGCCGGTCCAAAAAGTGGGTCCACTGATCAATCTCAACACTGCCTCCGCCGCGGACCTTGACGCCCTGCCCGGTGTTGGCCCGGTTCTGGCGCAGCGGATTGTTGCCTGGCGCATTGATCATGGGCCGTTTGTCTCCGTCGATGCCCTGGACGCCGTTTCAGGAATCGGAGCCACCTTGCTGGCCGGCCTTCGGGACTTGGTGACTGTCTGATGAGGGCGCGTGATCCGCTGTGGGCCCGCTTCGCCAAGGCCGCTGTGGGCGGGGCTCGGCAAGTCGAGGACACCACCCGCCTGCCACGCCTGCGCAACGTGCTGGGCAAGGTGGGCCGCCGTCTTGCGCAAGCACGTCAAGATCAGGCAATCGCCACTGTGCGCAGACGGGCTGACATCAGGTTGCTGCCGGCCGTGGCAGCCACCTGGGTAGCGGCGGCCATCGCCATCACCGTGGACGGGCCGTGGCTTTTGGGCGGCGCAGCGGTTCTGGGTGCCGGCTTGATGGCCGCCGTTGCCCTGTTCTGGCTTCGCCGCTCTATTCGGGGTGCTGCCATGCCGGGGAGCGGTGCGGCGGGCCCACAGCGGGGGCTATGGGGAACAGTTCGCGGAGTGTTGGCGACTGGCGTGGCCACTGGGCTTGTCGTGGCCTTCTGCGTTGCCGCCGTATTGACGGCAGTTGGCTTGCGGCACGCCGCCTCCGCCTCTTCTGCCCTGGCACAAACTGTCGGCCGGGGCGAGGAACTGGCGCTGAGCATTGAGGTGGGTACGGTGCCGCGCGCCCTGGAATCCGGACGTGGCCCTGCCCAACTCATCTTCGATGCCGTTGTTGTCAGTGCCACCGCCAACGGACGCACCATGACCGGTCGGGTGCCCGTCCGGGTTGTTGCGGCAGCCAACTGGGGTGCGGTTCAGCCGGGGGACAGGGTCACTACAGCCGGCAAGGTTGCGCCAACGGCAGCAAGCGGTCACACGGCGGGCTTTCTGCACCCGGCCACCGCGCCCCTGGACGTGACGCCCGTACGCACGGGGTTGAACGCAGCTGTTGCGGACATGCGATCGTCCTGGGTGGAGTCAGTGAAACAAGTTTGGGTGCCGCTGAGCCCCGATGCGGCGGCCATGCTGCCGGGGATGGTCATGGGGGAGCGCAGCGGCATGGACGCTCCACTCAACGAGGCCATGAAGGTGGTTGGGCTGACACACCTGACAGCCGTCAGCGGCACCAACTGCACCCTAGTGTTGGCTTCGCTGACCCTGCTGGTGCGGTCACTGCGGGCGCCAAGAGCTGCGGCATTGCTCACCTCAGGTGCCGGGCTGCTGGGTTTCGTTGTGCTGGTGGGACCAGATCCCAGCGTGCTCCGTGCTGCCGTCATGGGTGCCATTGGGGCATTGGCCATCATGGGTGGACGGCCCAAGCGGGTTGGCGCCCTGCTCTGCGTGAGCATTCTGGTTCTACTGCTGGCGGATCCCTGGCTAGCTGCGGATTTTGCCTTCATCTTGTCAGTGCTGGCTACGTTGGGGATTCATCTGGTGGGGCGGCGCTGTGTGGACTGGCTGGCCGCCTGGTGGCCCGTGTGGTTGGCACAGGCAGTGGCCATACCGTTGGCGGCACAATTGCTCTGCGCCCCGGTGATTGTCCTGCTGCAGCCACGCCTGACCCCCTACACAATTCCCGCCAACATGCTGGCGGCGCCCGTTGTAGCCCTGGTGACCACGGTGGGCACGTTGGGGCTGGTGGTGGCTGCCGTACTGCCCGCCATCGCCTCGGCGTGTGCCTTCGTCAGTGGCCTGGGCGCCTGGTGGGTGGCCACGCTTTCGCGGTGGATGGCGGAACTGCCCGCGGCTAGTTTGCCGTGGCCAGCGGGCCTTGACGGTGTTCTCCTGATGGCTGTCTTGAACGCCGTGACACTCACTGCCCTGTTCGCACTTGTGGAGCAGGAACGCGCCAAGGCAGCAACTGTGCGCGTGTTGCGATTGTTTCCGCCCAGGTGGCGTGCCCGCTTCGGTTTTGGCACTGTGGTGTTTCTTGCCGCGGTGGCCACAGCGTGGTGGTGCGCGGCCGTTGTGAGGTTGTGAGAGCGTGAAACCAAGGGAGCCGGTCCTGGCCGGGTTGGGAATCACCAGCAGGGATGGCACAGTAGATGCTGTGAATAATGCGTGGACAGGACAGCAACCATGAGCCCGGCACCCAGGGCCGCACAGCGTCCGTCAGCGGGCGCCGATTGGCGTGATGTTCCCCTTGCCCCGGTGGTGTTGCTTTTTGGTCCGGAGGACTTCATTGCAAGCCGCGCGGTGGATGACATCAGGGCCAAGCTCCGGGCGCAGAATCCGGACCTGGAATTGACCTCCCTGGACGCATCCAGCTACACGGCCGGAGCGCTGGGCATGGTGGCCAGCCCGTCACTGTTCAGCGAGCCCAAGCTGATCCAGGCCACGGCCCTGGCCAGCATGAGCGATGATTTCTTGATCGACGCCCTCGCCTATATTAAGGATCCGGCGCCCGATGTGACCGTTGTGCTGGTTCACGGCGGCGGCACCCGGGGCAAGAAGCTCCTTGATGCGCTCAAGGCCCTCGGTGTCCCGCGGGTGGAGTGCCAGCCCCTGAAGAAGGATGCCGAGAAATCTTCCTTTGTCAGCGCAGAGTTCTCCAGGGCAAAGCGCCGCATCGATGCCCAGGCCGTCCACGCCCTGGTGGCGGCCGTGGGTGCAAGCCTGTCCGAGCTCGCCGCTGCCTGTTCCCAACTGATAGCCGACACCACCGGAATGGTCAGCAGCGATGACGTGGACAAGTACTACGGCGGCAGGGTCGAGGCCACTGCCTTCCGCGTCGCCGATGCCGCGCTGGCCGGCAACGCCCCGGTTGCCTTGTCCACGCTGCGCCATGCCCTGGCCACTGGGGTTGATCCGGTTCCGCTAGTTGCCGCCCTGGCCATGAAGGTCCGTCAGGTCGCCAAGGTGTATTCCCTGCGCGGTAGTTCGGCCCAACTGGCCCGCGACTTGGGCATGTCGCCGTGGCAGGTGGACGCTGCGCGCCGTGATGCCGGTCATTGGAGTGGAGAGGCCCTTGTAGCGGCCATTAAAGTCCTGGCTGAGGCTGATGCCCAGGTCAAGGGCGCGGCTAGGGACCCCGTCTATGCGGTGGAGCGGGCAGTCATTGTCATTGCCACGAGCGCACGGCGCTGACAGGTAGGGAGCCGGCGGGGTTGGGGCAAGCCCAGCTGGCCAGTTTTTGTGAACTGCAGCTCGGGGAATTGCGTTTCGGACAAGGTTGATCCGCGCAGCCCGCTGGGGGACCGGCACGGCTCAACGTCGTGGGATATGTCATGCTGCTAGCTGTCTGTGAGTTCGCCAACCATCCACAGTTTCCCCGTGACGCAGTCGCGCCCCGACCATGAGTCCATAAACGAATCAACGCCACCTCCGCCAATATCCAGGGGCACCCCGGAGTGCGCCACAACCGTGTTGCTCGCATCCAAAATTTCAAAGGACTTCGAGTCCCCTCTGACGTTGTACCCTTGTGGCCACACCAGTGTGACTGGATCTTCCGCCGTGCCGGCATGGACGCAGCCGTTTGCGTCAATGGCCAACGACGCCCGAAGTAGTGCTTGCATGCCGCTTGGCTGGGACACATTGGAGGTGACTACTCGAAGGGCTTGCTGCCCTTGGATATCACTGGCGATGCTGCCCTTTCGGAGGAAAGGGGCCGGCTGGGTGCTGCCGAAGGGCCACTGGTGAATTGTGACGGGGACATGGTCTGGAATCCGGACACTGCGGAACTGACCGTTCAGATGTAGAGCGGGGATGCCGTGAACGAGGCTCGGTCCATTCTGTCCGGGGCAAAGACAGCACTCAAGACCAAGGTGGTGCAGGTGAAATACGCGGCGAACGAGTTGGCTGGCCTCGCCACTCAACTTTTGGGCAATCAGCGTCAGTGGGCGGGCGCGACCGGTATTGGTGGTGGGTATGAGCCACAGTCCAACCGAGTAGTCCTGCAAGTCGATCGCGGATACAAGGACGCTTCAGGTCTTATTGCGGCCATTGACCAGCTGAACGACCCGCGGGTTTCCCGCCAGCTCGTCGAGTCAGTAGCTGGGTGGATGCCCGAAGTCCGCGTCGACAACTTATCTGCCCTGTTAAATACGTTGGGCCCCCACCAATGGTGGGGGCCCAACGTTTGAGTTGCGAAGCAGATCAGCTTCTCTTAGAGGGCGTTAACCTTCTTGGAGATGGCTGACTTGCGGTTGGCAGCGTTGTTGGCGTGGATAACGCCCTTGCTGACAGCCTTGTCCAGCTTGCGGCCTGCATTCACCAATGCAACCACAGCTGCATCCTTGTCGGCCTTGGCCACTGCCGTGTTTACTGCACGGATAGCGGTCTTCAGCTCGGACCGAACGGAGAGGTTGCGCTGACGCGCCTTCTCGTTGGTGAGGATGCGCTTCTTCTGAGACTTGATATTAGCCACGTTGTATAACTCTCTTTTGATACGTAAATTCGGTCGTAGAGGGCGTAGCTTGACCGTTGACAGCGGCGTGGGGATGCTCGAATTATGGTGAACGTCAGGTCAAGCTGCTGTACCCGCCGACCTGCACGGGCACACACTAATAAAAATTCTATCAGATCAGTGACTAACGGCAGGTGTGAGATTACTTCCAGCCGTGTCGCTGGCGCAGCCCCGCGGCCACTGCGGCAAAGCGCTTGGCATCGAGTACGGCGCCGTCACGGCGCAGATCGGCCTCGGCCACCTGCAGGACCCGGTCGAGCTTGACCTCGCTGGGCCGGCCCTGACGGTCCCACCCGCCGGTGCCAATGTCCACGTAGTCGTTGTCTCCCCGCCGGTCAGTGCTGTGGTCCTTGCTGGTGAGCATGAGTGCCAGCAGCCGCTTCCCGGAGCGGCCCACCACCAGCACGGGCCTGTCCTTGCCCTGGCTGTAGTCCTCCTCGAAGGGTACCCAGGTCCACACGATTTCACCCGGGTCAGCAGCGCCGTCGGGCTTGGGGGAATAGCCCACGGTGGAAGTTCCGGTGAAATCGCCCGGGTAGGGGGCATGCAGGCCTGTGATCTGCCCGGGGCGCTGGGCCGGGCGCGAACCCGCCCTGGGGGTGGGCTTGCCACCGGGCTTCCCGCCCTGGCGGGGGCGCGTCGGTGCGGACTTCCCGGGGCTGAAAAGGGTGCGGGCAATTGAACGCAGAAGGCCAATGATGCGGTCGGTTGTTGAAGGCATGGCTTCTACAGTAGCGAATGGGGCTCTCGGTTCTCATCTGGGGCCCTAAACGTGGGAGACTTGAAGGCAGTTAGTGTCCGCCCGTTCACCGCGCGGACACACCCCCTGCACGGTGGCGGTTAATCCTCTGCCATCCCTGCGTTCACGCAACAGTAAGGAACACCAGTGTCACCCATGGCCCGCACTGCTCCGGTGCCCGCCGCGACCGATCCGGCGATCATCAGGAACTTCTGCATCATCGCTCACATTGACCACGGGAAATCAACCCTGGCGGACCGGATGCTCCAGCTCACTGGAGTCGTCAAGCAGCGTGACATGAAAGCCCAGTACCTGGACCGGATGGATATTGAGCGTGAACGCGGTATCACCATCAAGTCCCAGGCAGTCCGCATCCCCTGGGAGGTTGATGGCACGGCCTACTGCTTGAACATGATTGACACCCCGGGCCACGTTGACTTCACCTATGAGGTGTCCCGGTCGCTGGCCGCCTGCGAAGGTGCCATCCTGCTGGTGGATGCCGCGCAGGGTATTGAGGCCCAGACACTGGCCAACCTGTACCTGGCCATGGAGAACAACCTCACCATCATCCCGGTGCTGAACAAGATTGACCTCCCGGCCGCCCAGCCGGAGAAGTACGCGCTGGAGCTGGCCAACCTGATTGGCGGCAAGCCGGAGGACGTCTTGATGGTTTCCGGCAAGACGGGTGTTGGCGTTGAGGAACTGCTGGACCTGATCGTCCGCGATCTGCCGGCACCCGTTGGCGATCCCAATGCGCCGGCACGCGCCATGATTTTTGACTCCGTGTATGACACCTACCGTGGCGTTGTCACCTACGTCCGCGTCATTGACGGCAGCCTGAGCCCGCGCGAAAAAATTCAGATGATGTCCACCCGCGCCACCCACGAGCTGCTGGAAATTGGTGTCAGCGCCCCGGAGCCCACCCCCTCCAAGGGTCTGGGTGTTGGCGAGGTTGGCTACCTGATCACGGGCGTGAAGGACGTGCGCCTGTCCAAGGTGGGCGACACCGTCACCACGTTCAGCAAGCCCGCATCGGAGGCCCTGGCCGGCTACCACGACGCCAAGCCCATGGTGTTCTCCGGCCTGTACCCCATGGACGGCACGGACTACCCGGTGTTGCGTGACGCACTGGAAAAGCTCATGCTCAATGACGCAGCCCTGATTTACGAACCGGAAACCTCCGCGGCCCTCGGCTTCGGCTTCCGTGTGGGCTTCCTGGGCCTGCTGCACCTGGAAATTACGCGTGAGCGTCTGGAGCGCGAACACAACCTTGACCTGATCTCCACAGCCCCCAATGTGGAATACGAGGTCACCCTCGAGGACAAGAAGGTTGTCCACGTCACCAACCCCAGTGAATACCCTTCGGGCAAAATTGCCGAGGTGCGCGAGCCCATGGTGGCCGCCACCATCTTGGCTCCCACAGAGTTCGTGGGCGCCATCATGGAACTGTGCCAGACCCGCCGAGGAATTTTGGGTGGCATGGACTACCTCTCCGAAGACCGCGTCGAGATCCGCTACCGCCTGCCGCTGGCCGAGATTGTCTTTGACTTCTTCGACATCCTCAAGTCCAAGACCCGCGGCTACGGCTCCCTTGACTGGAAGGCCGACGGCGATCAGGTCGCCGACCTTGTCAAGGTCGACATCCTGCTCCAGGGCGAGCAAGTGGATGCCTTCAGCGCCATCACCCACCGGGACAAGGCCTACGCCTACGGTGTCATGATGACCGGCAAGCTCCGTGAACTGATCCCGCGCCAGCAGTTCGAGGTGCCCATTCAGGCTGCCATCGGTGCCCGCATCATTGCCCGCGAAAGCATCCGAGCCATCCGCAAGGATGTCCTGGCCAAGTGCTACGGCGGTGACATTTCCCGTAAGCGCAAGCTGTTGGAAAAGCAGAAGGAAGGCAAGAAGCGCATGAAGATGGTGGGCCGGGTTGAGGTACCCCAGGAGGCCTTCATCGCCGCGCTGACAACTGCCGAAGCGCCCAAGGACAAGTCAAAGAAGTGACACCCAGCGCTTTACCCCTTGGCGATCCGGCCCCGGCCGACGGTATCCTGCCCGCGCAGGCTGCCGTCGGCGCGGCGGACCGCAAATTCAGCCTGTACACGCACATCCCTTTTTGTGCCGTGCGTTGCGGCTACTGCGATTTCAACACCTATACGGCCACGGAACTTGGCGGCGGTGCGTCACAGGACGCCTACGCCGAAACCGCCGTCCGCGAAGTGGAGTTTGCCGCCCGGGCCATGGCAGCCTCCGGCCTGCCCCCTCGCAAACTCAGCACCGTCTTCTTTGGCGGTGGCACACCCACCCTCCTGCCCGCCGGCGACCTCACCCGCATTCTGGGTGCCGCCGTCGAACAGTGGGGTCTGGAGGACGGGGCCGAGGTCACCACTGAAGCCAACCCGGACTCCGTCACCAAGGAATCGCTGCAGGACTTGTTCGACGGCGGATTCACCCGTGTGTCCTTTGGCATGCAGTCGGCCGTTCCGCACGTTTTGAAGGTCCTGGACAGGACCCACAACCCAGAGCGGGTTCCGCAGGCCGTGGCCTGGGCGCGCGAGGTTGGCCTGAACGTGAGCGTTGACTTGATCTACGGCACCCCGGGGGAGTCGATCGCCGATTGGGAGACGTCCGTGCGGACGGCCCTGAGCTACGAGCCCGACCATATTTCCGCGTACTCGCTCATTGTTGAGGAGGGCACCAAGCTGGCCGCCCAAATCCGCCGTGGCCAGGTTCCCAACATCGACGACGACGACCACGCCGTCAAGTATGAGCTTGCCGATGCCCTCTTCACCGAGGCCGGGTTGTCTTGGTATGAGGTCAGCAATTGGTCACGGACCCCGGCGGATGCCTGCCAGCACAACCTGGCCTACTGGCGGGGGGATGATTGGTGGGGGATCGGCCCCGGAGCCCACTCCCACGTTGGGGGTGTGCGCTGGTGGAACGTCAAACACCCCACGGCCTACGCCAACCGACTCGACAAGGGGGAATCGCCTGCTGCCGGTAGGGAAACCCTTGACGCGGACACCCGGGCCATGGAACGCATCATGCTGACCTCGCGCCTGTCCGAGGGCCTGGCCATCAACACGCTCAGCCCCGAAGCTCGCAAGGCTGTGGCGGGGCTCATTGCCCAGGAACTGGTGGATCCGCTCAAGGCCTTCGCCGGCACCCTGGTGCTGACCCTCAAGGGCCGCCTCTTGGGCGACGCCGTGACCAGGGCCCTGCTGGACTAGCCGCCTTGACGGTGATTGATCTTGGTCTCAGCCACATCGGTGGCTGAGGGCGTGGGGGAGAGGGGGGGGGGGGGGGGGGGTTGTGTGCCCCCCCCCCCCCCTCGCCCCCCCCCCCCTT
>NZ_JBTNDR010000060.1:0-11635 GCF_054510895.1 Arthrobacter sp. HLT1-20
TTTGTTTTTGTCCCAAACAAGGGGGGTGGGTTAGCGCAACGAGGGGGGGGGGGTGCAGACGCCCCTCCCCCCCCCCCCCCCCTTTTGGCACGCCCTCAATGGTCCGTTGTTGGCCCTGTGCTACTTGAGCGGGCGCAGGTTCAGGGAGTAGCGGTATGGCTGGCCCTTGTTGACGCTCACGGCGGCAATGACGGAGAACGCGGTGAGGAACGCCCACACGAGCAGGGCCAGCAGGAAGAACACTGTGCCCAGCTGCGGGTTGAAGAAGGTGAAGATGAATCCAAGCAGATTCAGAAGCACCGCAATGGCCGTGGGCGGCAGGGTGAAGTTCAGCGCCTCCAGGGATTCCTGGGCGGTGAACCGGCCGCGGGGAGCCATGTAGCGGTGGATCAACCATGCCGGAACGCAGCCCAGAATGCCGCCGCAATGAGCCATGAATGCCCATTGCTTGTCTTCCACGGGTGTGAGCGGCGGTTTGACGGGACCATTCTGCTGGTTTACCGGATGACTCACTGTGACTGGCCTTTCAACAAGCGAAACTACTGGCCAACATATCGCTGGCCACTCTCTAGGATACGGGTGCCGTGAGGAAGTCGATCACTTCTTCCACCCGGCCCAGCAATGAAGGCTCCAAATCGGCGTAGGAATTCACCCGTGACAGCAGCCGCTGCCACCCCAAACCAATGTCCTCGGCAGTGCTGTGTGGCCAGCCAAACGCCTTAAGGATGCCCAGCTTCCATTCCATGGATCGCGGGATAACCGGCCACGCGGGGATGCCCAATGTGGCCGGTTTGATGGCCTGCCACACATCAACATAGGGGTGGCCCACCACCAAAACGTTGTTGTGTGTGCCAGGTGACTTCATGAGATTGGCCACAATGCGCGATTCCTTGGATCCCGGCACCAGGTGGTCCACCAAAATGCCCAAACGGCGGTTGGGTCCGGGACAGAAGTCAGCCACGGCTGCGGCCAGGTCGTCGATGCCGCGCAAGGGCTCCACCACAATCCCTTCAACCCGCAGATCGTCTCCCCAGACTTTCTCAACAAGTTCGGCGTCGTGCTTGCCCTCCACCCAGATGCGGCTGGCCTTGGCCACCTTGGCGCGGGTGTTGGCAACTCTCACCGAGCCGGAGGCCGTGCGCTGGATCGCCTTGGCAGCCACAACGCGCGGGGCAATGAGCTCAACGGCTTCGCCGTCCAGCAGGAAACCAAATCCCAGTGGGAAGGCACGGATTTTCTCGCGCCTGTCAGCAAGCTCCACAATATGCATGCCGCCGGACTTTTCCAGCCTGACCACGGCACCCACCCAGCCGGTGTCCACGTCCTCCACCACAAGCCCGGAGACGGCCTCCACCTTTGGCAGCGTTCGGGCGGGAGGTGCGCTCAAATCTTGGGGGCCCCACTGGTTGAATTCCACGCTAAAACCTGACTCTTCATTCTTGGGGCAACGCTCATGGCGAACGCTGCAGCTGTGAAAACCCATGCTATCCGCTCCGCGAGGCACAAATGGGGGTTCGCCATGGTCGCAGGGGCACGGGAGGGGCTGGCGAAAAAGTATTAGACTTAGCACTTGACTGGGTAGAGTGCCAGCGTTTTTAGGCCAATGAAAAGGAGGTGACGGGCATGAGTGAACCACGGAAGTTGGAGGTCCTGCGGGCCATTGTTGAAGACTACGTACACACACGCGAGCCCGTCGGTTCCAAGGCCCTGGTTGAACGGCACCATTTGGGTGTTTCCAGCGCCACCATCCGCAACGACATGGCAGCGCTGGAAGAGGAAGGCCTAATCGCCGCCCCTCATACCAGCTCGGGGCGTATTCCCACCGACAAGGGCTACAGGCTTTTTGTTGACCAGCTGTCCGCCGTCAAACCACTTTCAGCCGCCGAACGCCGCGCCATTGCCGTGCTGTTGGAGGGCTCCACGGACCTTGACGATGTCCTGGAACGGACGGTGCGGACCCTGGCCCAGCTGACCAACCAGGTGGCTGTGGTGCAGTATCCGCGCTCGGCCGGTGCCACGGTGCGGCACATTGAATTTGTGTCGCTGGCTGCACGCCAGGTGCTGGTGGTGCTGATTTTGGCGTCCGGCAAGGTTGAGCAGAACGTGATCGACGTCGGAGCTAACGTTGACGACGCCATGCTGGCTGGGCTGCGGCAAGTGTTTTTGGCCAGCCTGCAGGGGATGACGGTGGCAAGTCTGCCCGAGGCCGTTGTCAGGATCCCGCCAACAGTCCAGCCGTCCGAGCAGGGGCCGGCCGCGCGCCTGGCCCAAGGCTTGGTGCTGCTGGCCGGGAATGCCCGGGAAGACAAAATTGTTATGGCGGGGACAGCCAATTTGGCCCGGTCCAACAATGACTTCCCGCTCAGCATTGGCCCTGTCCTTGATGCCTTGGAGGAACAGGTTGTGTTGTTGCGCCTTTTGGAGGCGATGGCACAAGATTCCTTGGGCATGGCAGTAGTTATTGGCCGTGAGAACCCGCACGATTCGCTGGCAGAGGCGTCAGTTGTGGCCACCAGTTACGGGCCGGGCGAAACTGCCAAGCTTGGTGTTGTGGGCCCAACCCGGATGGATTACCCCAACACCATGTCCAGCGTGCGTGCCGTGGCGCAGTACCTGTCTAGAATTTTGGCCGGCTAAGCGGCCACCGATTCCACTAAAGAGAGCAACACTTTGAGCAATCACTACGATTCACTGGGCGTCGCCCGCGACGCGACCCCCGAAGAAATCAAGAAGGCGTACCGCAAACTGGCGCGTAAGCTCCACCCGGACGTCAACGACGCCCCGGATGCCCAGGACCGCTTCAAGGCAGTGACCCACGCCTACGAGGTCCTTGCAGACCCGCAAAAGCGCCGCGTCTACGACACCACGGGCAACGAAAATGGCAACGACAACGGCGGTGGCGGCGGCAACTTTGACGGCCAGGGCTTCGCCTTCCAGGACATCTTCGAGACGTTCTTCGGCGGCAGCGGAGGCGGTGGCGGGCGTGGACCGGCGTCGCGCATGCGGCGGGGACAGGACGCCCTCATCACAGTCCGCATTGACCTGAAAGAGGCAGTATTCGGCGTCAACAAGAAGCTTGAGATCGACACCGCCATCACCTGCGGCACCTGTGAAGGCAGCTGCTGCCGTCCGGGCACCTCACCCACCACGTGCGATGTTTGCCACGGCAGCGGCCAGATCCAACGCCCCGTGCGCTCCATCCTGGGCAATGTCATGACGCTGGCCACCTGCAACTCCTGCCAGGGCTTTGGCACCATGATCATTGACCCGTGCAACGAGTGCATGGGTGAAGGCCGTGTGCGTGATCGCCGCAGCTTCACCATCAAGGTCCCGGCCGGCGTCAGCACCGGCACCCGCATTCAGCTAGCCCACCAGGGCGAGGCGGGTCCGGCTGGCGGCCCGGCGGGCGATCTGTATGTGGAGATGAAGGTCAACAACGACCCCAACTTCCTGCGTGAAGGCGATGACCTGCACGCCACCCTCAGCGTGCCCATGACGGCTGCCGCGCTGGGCACCGAGCTGACCTTTGAAACCTTCGACGGCGAACAGCCCATCAGCATCAAGCCGGGCGTCCAGGCTGGGGAGATCATCAACCTGCGCAGCTTGGGTGTGACGCACCTGCGGGGCTTTGGCCGTGGCGATCTGAAGGTGCACATCCACGTGGAAACCCCCACCAAGGTCGACGCCGCCCAGGAAGAGCTCCTGAAGCAGCTGGCCGCCCTGCGCGGTGAAACCTTCACGGAGGGCAAGCTGGTCTCCAGCGGCGGCATGTTCGCCAAGCTTCGCGACAAGCTCGGCAACCTCTAAAGCCCATGAGCAACCCAGTCTTCTACGCCACGCCCGCCGAGCTTGCTGGCCTCGGCCCCGGTGCCGCATTTTCCCTAGGCGGTGCCGAGGGCAAGCATGCCGTCACCGTCAAGCGGCTTACTGCCGGCGAGCCGGTTGACGTGTGCGACGGCGCCGGGTTGCGTCTGGTCTGCTCCGTCACCGGCGCCGAGAAGGGTGTGCTGAGTGTTGAGGTTGAGGCCGTTGTGGCCGAACCCGCCCACAACATTGCGTTCACCCTCGTCCAGGCGCTAGCCAAGGGGGACAGGGATGAGCTGGCCATCGAAACCGCCACCGAGCTGGGCATCGATGCCGTGGTTCCGTGGCAGGCCGAACGCTCCATTGTGCGGTGGAAAATGGACAAGGCCGTTAAGGGTCCGGAAAAATGGCGCCAGGTGGTTGCCGCGGCGGCCAAACAGGCCAGGCGTTCCAGTATTCCGCAGGTTGGTGCACTGGTGGGAACGGCCGGTATCTGCGAACAGATCCAGGCAGCGGATCTGGCCTTGATCCTGCATGAGGACGCCACCGATTCGCTGGCTGCCGTGGCGCGTGCCTGGAAGTCGACACAGGACTTCAAGGATTCGCAGGCGGCCTTGACCGTGCTGATGATCGTGGGTCCGGAAGGTGGCATGAGCGACGCCGAGGTGCAGGCATTCTTGGCAGCGGGGGCGCAGACCGCCCTGCTGGGCCACCACGTGTTGCGATCCTCCACGGCCGGACCGGCCGCGGTGGTGCTCCTGAGTCAGGAATTGGGCCGCTGGGCCTAAACCCGACCCCTCCCGAGCAGCCTCCTTAGGGTTGGCTGATGGTGACGATCTTGGTGTCCAGACCAATCTGGCGCCCCGGGACCAGCGGGTCCGCAAGGTAGACAGACAGCTGGTAGCTGCCGGGCGGGGGAACCAGGTTGAAGTTGAATTCGCCCAGTTCGCTGGGGCCCTGGGGGAT
Organism: Arthrobacter sp. HLT1-20; assembly: GCF_054510895.1. Lineage (NCBI taxonomy): Bacteria > Bacillati > Actinomycetota > Actinomycetes > Micrococcales > Micrococcaceae > Arthrobacter > Arthrobacter sp. HLT1-20. Next base: position 4,771 of record NZ_JBTNDR010000060.1, read on the forward strand.
GGACACTGTCCCTGTCATGTAGACGTCGGAAACCTCGCCGTTCTTCACATGGGACAACGCCCAGGCAAGGGTCCCCGTGGGGGAGACGCCCTGGCCCTTGACCTTCAGCGGAAGGGTTCGGTAGGTGGCACCGTTGGCGGGGTCAATGAGCCAGACGGGGGCAACAAACGCCGGATTGCGGGTCAGCGGCTTGTCCAAGGCAACATGGCCAAAAGCGTTGAAACCGGTGTGACCGTCAACAAGGACGGAAACCTGCACAGCACTGGAGGCATCAATGAGTCCTGCCATGGCAGCGGCCGCCGTGGCCGTGTACACCAGCTGGGACACGGATCGGTCGGCGATTCCCTGGTCCATATTTTGCCCGAAGGCATCGGCTGAGACGTCAATGGTGATCACGTTCTTGGCGGAGATGGACGCCCCCAGCCGGCTTGGCTTATTCCACAGCGAAAAATAGTCCGGATCGCTGGGTTTGGCGCTCATCATGGTGTGCAGCGCGCTAACAATGGGGTCGTCGGTGGCGGCCGTGGGGAAGAACTCCCGGTACAAAAACACGTCGTCGTTGCTGCGCCCCAGCCAGTAAACGGGAAGGGTCTGCGCGGCCGTGGCCGTCTCCAGGGGTGCGCTGGTCACCAGCGTTGACGCGGTTGAGCCAGTACTGGTGGGCATCGTGACATTGTGCTGATCGCTGACCTTCTCGGTGCAACCCATGAGCGCCAGCGTCAAGGAAAGGCCAATGACTGCAAGGCCGTCCACCGCGCGGAATCGGACGCGGGGGCGCTGATTCTGACGGGCCCTGGAGCCGGGCGCGCCATGGCGTCCTGACGGGGCTGGGGACGGTGCGGCCATGGGGAATTGTCTCGCTGGTCTATTGGTCTGTGGAGGGCGGTACATATTCGCAACCACCCTTGAAAAAGCGTTAGTCAAGGTTCCCCACAGTTCCTTAGACCTGTTCAAGCTTGGCACAATACAGAACCCCGATGCCCGGTTTACGCCCCTAGGGAAAGAACTGAAACCGTATCGAAATACTTTGCCCGGCATGTGGCACCAAAGTGTGATCAAGCTTCACGTGGGTTATGGGCTGCGTTGTTGGGGCCGTGCATTAGAATCGGTAACAGGTATCAGCGGCAAGAAATTCGGTGGCAACCACCGGCAAACCCAAGGAGAGATTTCAGGCTAGGAAGGCCGAAATTATGGCAGAGACAACAGCGCACCGCCACGATTCGTATCCTGATGAGGGTCCGGGGCGGCACTTTCCGCATTCCGTTGACGGCACGCGCACCGAAGTGGTGCACTTTCACTCCACCGAGCAGATGGTGGCGGCGCTGGGTGCCGAGGATGAAGGACTGCGCGTTGTTGAGGCACTCTACCCCCAAGTCAGTTTTTTGGCCCGCGGGAACGTTCTCTCCATCACTGGGCCCGCGGCAGTGGTGCCCCGGATCATGCACCTCATGGAGGAAGCCCGGGGCATGGTGGCGCGCAACAGCCCCATGAGCGCCAGCGTGTGGGAGCAGTTGGTGACCATGCTCAAGACCCGGCCGGACTCCTCCGTGGTGGACATTCTCAGCTACGACATCCTCTCCAGCCGGGGCCGGACCATTCGCCCCAAAACCGCCAACCAAAAGCTCTATGTTGATGCCATCGACAGGAACACGGTTGTCTTTGGGATTGGGCCGGCAGGAACAGGCAAAACCTATCTGGCCATGGCCAAGGCGGTCCAGGCCCTGCAGCGCAAGGACGTCAGCCGCATCATCCTGACCCGCCCCGCCGTGGAGGCGGGGGAGCGTCTTGGTTTCCTGCCGGGTACCTTGAACGACAAAATTGATCCTTATCTGCGCCCGCTCTATGACGCCCTGCACGAGATGATGGATCCGGAAACCATCCAACGCCTCATGGCCGCCGGCACCATTGAGGTGGCCCCGCTGGCGTACATGCGCGGACGCACGCTCAACGACGCCTTCATCATCTTGGATGAGGCCCAAAACACCACCCCCCAGCAGATGAAAATGTTCCTGACACGGCTGGGATTTGGTTCCCGCATAGTTGTCACCGGAGACATCACGCAGGTGGACCTTCCTAGCGGAACCAAATCAGGGCTGCGCGTGGTGAAAGATATTTTGGAAGGCGTGGACGACATCCACTTTGCGCTCCTGGATGCCGAGGACGTAGTCCGGCACCGCCTGGTGGGAGCCATAGTCAGCGCCTACAACTCCTGGGATGAAACCCATCCGAGCCCCCCAACAGCCAAGGAAAGCACCTCCAGATGAGCATCGAAATCAACAATGAATCAGGTGTGGAAGTGCGCCAGGAAGAGCTGGTCAAGCTCGTCAAGCACATTCTCACTGCCATGTTTGTGCACCCCCAAACCGAGGTTTCCATCATCTTGGCCGATGTGGACACCATGGAAAAACTCCACATTGAGTGGATGGATGAACCCGGACCCACAGATGTTCTCTCCTTCCCCATGGATGAGCTCCGCCCCGGCAGCGCCGCTGCACCCACCCCTGCCGGACTTTTGGGCGACATTGTCTTGTGCCCCGTGGTTGCCCAGGAGCAGGCAGTTACCGCCGGCCACTCCATGGAAGAGGAACTGCTGCTGCTGACAACCCACGGCATGCTGCACCTCATGGGCTATGATCACCGTGAGCCGGAGGAAAAGGCAGAGATGTTCGGGATTCAGCGTGAGCTGCTCTCCAGCTTCCTGGGCAGGGAAGCCCCCCGGGAGACAATGAAGTGACGCTTGTTGTTTTGCCGGTCATGGGCTTGGTTTTCATGGCTATCGCAGCCTTGCTGTCCGCGATTGAATCAGCGCTGAACTTTTTTCCACGCCACGACGCCGAAACCGTGGCAGCCCACGCACGGGGTACGTCCCTGCTGAAAATCCTTGCCGACCCCATGGCACATCTGAACGCTCTGCGTTTCTGGCGGGTCTGGGCCGAAATGGCTGCCGCCATTGCCGTTGCCTTGTTCCTGGTCCGGCTGCTGGAGAACGAATGGTTGGCCGGGCTGGTGGCCACAGTGGTCATGGCAGTCCTTGGCTTCGTCATGGTGGGTGTTTCACCGCGCCGCCTGGGCCGGCTATATGCCACCACGCTGGTGGGCCGCACCGCCTGGTTGGTGCATTTTTTGACCCGCATCCTGGGCCCTGTGCCGCACTGGCTCATCCGGGTGGGTGCCGCGTTCTCCAAGGACGCACCCACCAGGGATGAATCCTTTGTCAGTGAAGAGGAATTTCGCGAGTTCGTTGACCGCGCGAGTGAGTCGGAGATGATCGAGGAAAACGAGGCCGGCCTCATCCAGAGCGTTTTTGACCTGGGCGAGACCATGGTCCGCGCCGTCATGGTGCCCCGCACCGACATCCGCAGCATTGAGCAGGACGCCACCTTGGAGGAGGCCCTGGAGGCTTTCCTGGCCTCGGGCTTCTCCCGGATCCCGGTCATCGGTGAGAGCAGCGACCACATTCTGGGCATTTTGTACCTGAAAGACCTGGTGGCCAGCCTCTACAGGCATGCCGACGGGGACGTACGCCCGAGGGTGGACCAGTTGGCTCGCAGCGTGCGCTACGTGCCCGAATCCAAGCCGGTGGATGACCTGCTCAAGGAACTCCAGCAGGAGTCCACCCACGTGGCCATTGTGGTTGATGAGTACGGCGGAACGGCTGGCCTTGTCACCCTGGAGGACTTGATCGAGGAAATCGTTGGCGAGATCGCCGACGAATATGACCTGGTCTCCCCGGAGGTGCAAAAGCTTGGCGAGAACAGTTTCCGGATCAGTGCACGCATGGCTGTTGACGAACTGGGCGAGCTGTTCGGCAAGGACATCGACGACGACGAGGTGGACACGGTGGGCGGGTTCCTGGCCAAGCATCTTGGCAAGATCCCGTCCCTGGGCAGCAGCGTTGAAGCCAACGGCATCCTGTTGGTGGCCGATCGCATGGAGGCATCGCGCAACAGGGTCAGCCACGTCATTGCCAGCGCTGTAGAACCGGCCCACAATGGCAGTAACAGCTATGATTTTCCCAACAAATTCAAGAACGACGGCGGCACAGCGGCGGCTGCCAACCCCACCCAGCAAGACCACAGGAGTGATCATGAGTAAGTCCAAGGACAAACTAGCCTTAATTGAAGCCAAGGGTGAGGGGTTCCGGGCAGGTTTTGCAGTTCTCGCGGGACGTCCCAACGCCGGCAAGTCCACGCTGACCAACGCGTTGGTGGGGCAGAAGGTGGCCATCACCTCCGCCAAGCCGCAGACCACCCGCCACACGATCCGCGGAATTGTGCACCGCGACACGTTCCAGCTGGTTTTGGTGGACACCCCGGGGCTGCACAGGCCGCGCACCCTTTTGGGAAAGCGCCTCAACGACCTGGTGGCGGACACCTTGTCCGAAGTTGATGTGATTGGTTTCTGCCTGCCCGCCAACGAAAAGATCGGCCCCGGGGACCGTTTCATTGCCACCCAGTTGGGCCAGGTGGGCGGCAACAAGCCGGTCATCGCGATCGTGACAAAGACTGACACGGTGGACCGCCAGGCGGTGACAGACCAGCTCATAGCTGTTGAGAAGCTGGGCCGCGAGGTCATCGGCGAGCGGGGCTTCGCCGCCGTCGTCCCCGTCTCCGCCGTTGAAGACTTCCAGGTCAACACCCTGGCCACAGTCTTTGCCGAATACCTGCCTCTTTCGCCGGCCTTGTACCCGGATGGCGAACTCACGGACGAGCCCGAGGCCGTCATGGTGGCGGAATTGATTCGTGAGGCGGCCTTGGAAGGCGTGCGTGATGAACTGCCGCACTCCCTGGCCGTTGTGGTCGAAGAGATCATTCCCCGTGAGGGACGCAGCGAAGACAACCCCATGCTGGATGTGCGCGTCAACCTCTACGTGGAACGGCCCTCGCAGAAGGCCATCATCATTGGCAAGGGCGGCGCCAGGCTGCGTGAAGTGGGCACCAATGCGCGCAAGGGCATCGAGGCGTTGCTGGGAACGAAGATCTATTTGGACCTGCATGTCAAGGTGGCCAAGGACTGGCAGCGCGACCCGAAGCAGCTTGTTAAACTTGGTTTCTAAATAGTGTGTTGAGAAGTGGCGGCCGAGGATCGGGCGCCACTTCTTCTCTCATGTGTGCCCGGCTTGGGGGTTCTTCCCAGAAATCACAGCTAAACTCGACAGAGTTAATATTCATTCTGAAAGGTTTATACATGGGGCGACGCCGTGCCGATTCGGGGGCAGCCAGCACTGCCGGCAATCCACGGAAAAAACCGATCGAAAATGATGAGCCGGTGGGCCGCCACTACAAGGCGCACCGCAAGGCCCCACTGTGGCTGAGAATCACTGCCGTGACGCTGTCCGGCGCCCTTGTCCTAGGTGCTGGAACCGCTGGCTTGCTGTTTTACAAGCTCCAAAGCAATGTCACCACTTCCCCCTTGAACGCCGGCCTGAACCCGAATTCCACTAAAGCGCCTGTTGAAGACACCGGCTCATTACAAATTCTTATTTTGGGCACCGACACCCGAGCGGGCAAGAACAGCGACTACGGCACCGCCGATGACTCCGCCGGCGAGGGCAAGTCGGATGTGATGCTCCTGATGGACATCTCCGCCGACAACAGCCGGGTCTCCGTGACAAGTTTTCCGCGTGATTTGATGGTGCCCATCCCCGACTGCAAACCGGCCAGCGGGGGCGACGTCATTCCCGGCACGCCCAGCGGGCAGCTCAATGCGGCGTTGGATGCTGGCCCCGGGTGCACCGTGGCCGCCATCAATGACATCACGGGCCTGACCATTGACCATTTCATGCTGGCCGACTTCACGGCCGTGAAGGAACTGTCCAACGCCCTGGGCGGCGTGGAGGTGTGTGTTGACCACGCCATGTACGACGTGAACGGTTCCTTCCTCAAGCTGCCCGCCGGCAAGAGCCTGGTCAAGGGTGAACAGGCCCTGGCCTTCCTGCGCACGCGCCATGCATTCGGGGAAGCCAGCGACCTGGACAGAATCAAGGCACAGCAATACTTCCTCGGTTCCATGGTCCGCAAGGTCAAGAGCGAGGACACCTTGACCAATCTGCCCAAGCTGTACAACTTAGCTGATGTGGTGACCAAGAATCTGACCATTGACGAGGGCCTGGCCAACATTCCGGCCATGATTGGCATCGCCAACAGGCTGGCCAAGATTGACTTGGCCCAGGTCTCGTTTGTGACGGTGCCGTATGAGCCCTACGCAGCGGATGCCAACAGGGTCCAGCTCAAGGAACCGGCGGCGGGCCAGTTCTTTGCAGCCCTGCGCCACGACAAGGCTCTGACGCCCTCGCCAACACCGGCTCCCAGCTCGGCGCCGGCCAACAGTCCCGGGACAACTGCTGCCCCCACCACACAGGCCCCGGCCGCCCCGGCTTACGACAAGGCCATTCAGCCCATCAGTGTCTCCAATGCCTCGGCAGTGGTGGGCCGCACGGTGGAGATCGTCCAGGCCTTGGCCAAGGCGGGCTTCAACAGCTCCTGGCAGGCGGGCGACGTTCCGGCGCAGGGCGTCTCGCAGGTGCTCTACGGTCCTGAGATGGCTGACGTGGCCGCCGATGTTGCCGCGCTGTTCAAGCTGCCTGCGACGGCGCTGAAATCCGACCCAGGCATCTCGGGCGTGAGCCTGGTGGTGGGCACGGACTGGGTCTCCGGGGTTGAATTTGGCAAGATCGTGGTGCCGGATGACATTGTGGCCAGCACCGCTGCCCAGGGCGGGGAATGCCTCAAGGTGAACCCGCTGTACTACACGAACTAGTTCAAGCATTAGTTCAAGCATTAAAGAGAAGGGGGCTGGGGGGGGGGGGGGGGGGGGGGGGGGGGGGGGGGGGGGGGGGGGGGGGGGGGGGGGGGGGGGGAGGGAT
>NZ_JBTNDR010000061.1:0-10896 GCF_054510895.1 Arthrobacter sp. HLT1-20
GGGGGGGGGGGGGGGGGGGGGGGGGGGGGGGGGGGGGGGGGGGGGGGGGGGGGGGGGGGGGGGGGGGGGGGGGGGGGGGGGGGGGGGGGGGAGGGGGGGGGGGGGGGGGGGGGGGGGGGGGGGGGGGGGGGGGGTCCCCCTCCTCTTCCCCCCCCCACACCCCTTTAAGCTCCCCGAAGATTTACTTCAAGAAATCTGCAAATTCCTTTTCAAAGTATTGCTTGGGCCGGGCGCCCACCACAGTGCTTTGGACTTCTCCACCCTTGAACAGGTAAACAGCCGGAATGGAGGTGATTCCGTACTTGGCTGAGATGGCGGGGTTGGCGTCCACGTCGACCTTGATGACGTCCACTTTGTCAGCGTACTCCACGGAGATCTCATCGAGGATGGGACCAAGCTTGCGGCAGGGACCACACCACTCAGCCCAGAAATCCACAATGACAGGCTTTTCGGAGTTCAATACGTCTTCGGCAAATGTTGCGTCTGTTGCACTCTTGGCATTACTCATGGTGAACTACTTTCTCTTAGGAATTCTGCTCGGCCAGGAAGTGTTCCACATCCAGTGCGGCAACACATCCCGATCCTGCGGCCGTGATGGCCTGGCGGTATGTGGGGTCCACGACGTCGCCTGCGGCAAATACGCCGGGCAAGTTGGTCTTGGACGAGCGCCCCTCAACGGCAATGGTGCCGGCTCCGGTCAGTTCCAGGACTCCCTTGACGAGGTCCACGCGCGGATCGTTGCCTATGGCAACGAAAACACCGGTGACAGTAAGTTCGCTCTTCTCGCCCGTCACCAGGTTGTTCAAGCGAATGCCGCTGACCTTGGCGTCACCTTCAACGGCAACAACTTCCGAGTTCCAGACGAACTTGATCTTCGGGTGATTCAAGGCGCGGTCGGCCATGATCTTGGATGCACGAAGGGTGTCCCGACGATGAACCACAGTGACGGAATCTGCAAACTTGGTCAGGAAGATCGCTTCCTCCATGGCGGAATCGCCGCCACCAATCACGGCAATGTCGTGACCCTTGAAGAAGAACCCGTCGCAGGTGGCGCAGGAGCTCACGCCGTGACCCACCAGGCGCTTCTCACCCTCAACACCGAGCTCGCGGTAGGCGGAGCCTGTGGAGATGATGACGGTGCGTGCCTTGAATTCCTGGCCGTCGGCCAGGGTAACGGTCTTGATGGCGCCTTCCAACTCAACGGAAGTAACGTCGTCGTACATCACCTCCGTGCCGAACTTTTCGGCCTGCTGGCCCAAGTTCTCCATGAGATCCGGACCCATGATGCCTTCGGGGAAACCGGGGAAGTTCTCCACCTCTGTGGTGTTCATGAGCTCGCCACCTGCGGTAACGGAACCAGCGATCATGAGCGGCTTCAGATCCGCGCGGGCGGTGTAGATTGCCGCGGTGTAGCCTGCGGGGCCGGAACCGACGATGATGACATCACGGACATCGCTTGCGGGGGTTGCTTGCGTGCTCACGGGTGAGTGTTCCTCTTCCTACTTTGACTGACCGCGGCGTGGCGGTTCAATGGGACCTTCGCTATCCACAACCGGTATGGGGGTGCGGTTATTCCACTCACAGGGATGTGAGGGAATGGGAGTGGATTACTTAATGCTGATTTCGGTGATCTTCAACCCGTAGGGGTAGGTCACGAATGGCTGGAGTTTGGGCAACTGAGTGAAGCTGATGATGACGTACTTGGCCTTGACGCCAGGGGCCGCCTTGAGCGTGAAATCGGGTGAGCTGAATGAGCCGCTGCCGATTTTGGTGGCACCCTGGATCTCGGGCTTGCTGTTGGTCAGGATGTTGAATTGTCCACCCGATCCCGCCAGCTGGTTGATGGTTACGGAGCTGATGGTGGATTCTTCCGCCAATTCAACGACCAGGTCAACGCCCGCAGTGAGGTTGGCGAAGTCGGCGTTGGAGAACTCCACTGTGGGCCAGTAGGTCCCCTTGTTGCCGTCAATGGCGTCCTTGAGGCGGGGGAAGTATGACTCGCCGTAGTTCTGCACGCCGGGCGCGTAGGTGGTGATGTCTGTCAGGCCCGTGATGACAGGGGCAACAGTCACCGGCTCAGGCGCCGTCGAGGGTGATGCCGCCTCGCTGGGGGGCGGTGTTGCCGACGTGCTGGTGCCCGCCTGATTACTGGAACCGTTGAACAAGGTGCCAATGTGCTGGAGCGCAAAAACGAGTGCACCAATAAGCAAGACGCTAACAATGGCACCGGTTAGCAGGCGCCCACTGATGCGTGGGGCGTTTCTTTCGTCGTCGTCCTCGTCAAGCAGGTCATCCGCGACGTAGTCATTGCTCGCCTGGCGAGCGGCTGCCGGGAAGGTTCCCGCACGGCGTTCCTGGGCCACGGTTTCTTCGTGGTCCTCGTTGATGAATCCGTAGTCGTCCTCATCCCACAGCGTCACCTTTGCCGGGGGTGGTGTGGCGGCGGGGGGAGGTTCGACGGCGGGAATCGCCGCAGCTGCCACGGCCGCCGTGGGTGGTGTGGCGGCCGGAGCCTTGCGGATGGGAGGCAGGGGATGCGCCGGTGTCATGGGCGAATTGTCCTCGTACACATAGGCGCTGGCCACGGGGGCTGCGTCTCGCGCCTTGCCGAAGATTTCGGTGCCGAGGGTGTCAGTAAAGAACGGCTCCTGGTAGACCTGCTCAACGGGCTCCGTGGGGACCACAAGGTCCAGCAATTCTGCCGGCGAGGTCCTGGCTGCGATGAGGTAAGTGGCTTGGTCCTGAACGCCCAGGTCAAGGATGGAGACACTGGAAACGCGCGTTCCAATGGCCACCTCGCGGGCACTTTGCGTCAGGTTGGCTGAGTTGTCAACAGCCGACACCAGAATACTGACAGGCCTGTTGAGGACCTGGTCCAGGCCATCCAAAATGACGTCGTTCTCGGCAGAAGCCAAGATGCGGCCAGTAACCTTGTAACGGCCGCCAAGGATGGAGCCCACGTCGATGGGTTGTGGCACCAAATCCTCCTCTTACAAACATGGTGGCTTTTGCGAGCAATGCGCAAAAGCCATATTTTGACTGATTCTATCGGAAAACACTGCAAGTTCCTTGGTTTCGGCCATGATTGGCCGTAGCGGCTGCTAAATCCCGCTACCTCGACGGCAGGCGATTGCGGACCTTGCTGATCAATGGGTTGAGCAGCGCATCAACTTCGTGCACGCGCATCTGCTTAAGGATCACTACGTAGACCACGGCCATGATTGTTCCCACAACGGCCAAAGTTGCTGACGCGGCCACGATTGAACTCCACATGAACCCGCCGGCTACGGTTCCGCCAAACACCATGAGGAGCAATTCACCGGCAATGCCCGCCACCAGGGCCGCGGCCAGGAAGCGCATATGTGCGCGCACAATGAGGCCGCCGCCGTAGTCGCCCAGCTTGGCCCGCAGGAACAAGTGGCTGACCACGGGGCCCAGAACATTGCTGACGGTGTAGCTGGCCGCCAGGCCGTAGATGATGAACTCCCGCGGCAGGAGACTTGCCAGCAATGACCCGGCCAAGCCAATACAGACCATGATGCACTGGATGATGAAAGGGGTCTTCGCGTTTTCCTGCGCGTAGAACACCCTGTTGAGGATGAAGTTGATGCTGTAGAACGGTGCGCCAATCGCCAGGATTGAGAGAGTGATGGCTATTTGGCGGCCAACGGTTTCTGTGCCGCCGCCGAAGAGCATGCCAAAGGGACCGGACAGCACCACGAGGGCAATGCCAGCGAACACGGTTGCCATGCCGGTGGTGCGTAGCGCCCCTGCGAGGGAGGCGCGCAGACCCGACAGGTCCCTGCTGGCCGCGGCGTGCGACATGGCCGTGAACATCACCGTGGCAATGGACAGGGCAATGATGGAGTGCGGCATAATGTACAGCTCGGTGGCCCGGTTAAGAATTAAAATACCCGGAATGTTGGGGTCTGATGTGCTGTCCCCACCGGCCGGGATAGTGGCCACGCGAAGAATGAAGATGAAGCTCAGGTTGCCAATGATCATGGTGCCCATGGTCCAGACGGCAACCTTGGCCGCGGCCCCCAACCCAGAGTCCTTCCAGCCGAATTTGGGGCGCAAATTCAGCCCCAGACGGTGGACGGGAATGAGTAGCACGGCCGATTGCACCACAATGCCCAGTGTGGCCGTTCCAGCCAACATCCACGATTGTCCCGTGGTCCAGTTGTCAACTGTGTGCGGGCTAGTGGCCGCACTGCCTGCGACGGCGATGAACACTAGGAGGCCGGCGATGGCCACCACATTGTTGATGACAGGGGCCCAGGCATAGGCCTTGAAGGAATTGTGGGCATTGAGAACCTGGCCCAACAGGGAAAACAAGCCGTAAAAGAAGATCTGCGGCAGCAGAAACAGGCCAAAGGTGATGGCCAATTCCAGGTTCTTGCCGGTGAAGGACGTGGCCACTCCCATGATGGGAGTGACCAACAACATCACAACGGCCGTCAGCACCAAGAGGCCGATGACACCCAGTGTCAGTAGCCGGGAAATGAAATCTGTGCCCTTGTCAGGCTGTTTGCTGGCTTTGGCGATCTGTGGGATCAGCACCGCATTAAACAAACCGCCGGCAAGCATCAAAAAGATCAGGTTGGGCAGGTAGTTGGCGCCTTCAAAAATGTTGCCTACCGTGGTGCCAGCAACCGCAATGCCGAGCACGATTGCCTTGACGAAGCCCAGGATGCGCGAGGCCAGGGTGCCGATCGCCATGGAGGCGCTGGAGCGGGCGGCGCTCGACGGCGTGCTGTTCTTGCCTTGCTGACTCACCACGGGCTGCGACTGGGTGGGCGGGGCCTGCATGGCGAACTGCGGCATGGCCTCCATATTGCTCGGGGCTATGGTTTGCACCAGGGCCACTCGTGGCGGAGCAGTGGGTTTTGGCGGGATATTGGCCCGTTCTTGGTTAGACATCGTTCCCATCATCTCACTGCCGGCCTAAGGACTGCTGACAGCGCACAGCCATGGCGGCGGCTAGAAGTATTCGGGGAGCAGGTCGCGGGCCAGATCGGAAATGCGCCGCTCATTGGGGAAGGAGAGTTTCTTGGCCAGCTCATCCAAGGGCACCCAGGCTACATCCACAGCCTCATGGTCCGGGTCATTTTCAATGGTGAGAAAACCGCCCGTGGCGCGCAACAGGAAATGGTGCACTGTTTTGTGGACCCGGTGCCCGCTAACGGTGAACCAGTAGTCAATACTGCCAAGGGTTGCCAAGATTTCCCCGGCAATGCCCGTCTCTTCCTCAATTTCACGCACGGCAGCCTCGGCATGCGTCTCTTGTCCTTCGGGATGACCCTTGGGCAGGCACCACTCAAGCCGGCCACCGCGGTTGATGCGGGCAATAATCGCAACCCGGGGGACGCCGTCGTGCATCTGGACAACCACGCCGCCGGCGGAGACTTCCTCAACCGTGGGCAGCTGGCTCGGGGCGCTCGGTGCGGCGGGCACAACCAGCGGGCCCATTGCCGAAGGCAACGGGTTCCTCTTGGGCGCGCGCGGCACTGGGTGAACCATGGAGTCCACTCTAGCTATCTTTGGGCACGGATGATGACAGCTGCGGATCCCCAGTTTTTGATGGCGCCCAAAGTCTTGGCGGCGAGAGGGGCAAGCGCGTGGCGGCAAAAGTCTGGCATTCTTAAGGGACTATGAATTTGGTGGCCGATACTTCAAAACTTGACCCGGTGGTTCTTGAGCTGGGACGTCTCTTCACTGACGCCGGCTATGAGCTTTCCCTTGTGGGCGGACCCGTGCGCGACCTCTTTTTGGGGCGAATATCCCCTGATTTGGATTTCACCACGAACGCCACACCCGATGAAATTCTCCAGGTGGCCAAAAAATGGGCTGATTCGCACTGGGAAATGGGCCGGGATTTTGGCACCATTGGCTTCCGCAAACGGAACAGCAATAAAGAAGTATTGCTCATTGAAGTCACCACGTACCGTGCCGAAGCGTACGATCCTCAGTCGCGCAAACCCGTGGTGGCTTTTGGTACCTCCCTGATAGAGGACCTGCAGCGTCGTGACTTCAGCGTCAACGCCATGGCCCTACGACTGCCTGCCATGGAGCTCGTGGACCCCTTCGGCGGCGCCGCGGACCTTGCCGCGGGCCTGCTGCGTACCCCCGGCAAGGCGGAGGACTCCTTCTCCGATGACCCGCTGCGCATGATGCGTGCCGCGCGTTTTGCCTCCCAGCTGGGCTTCTCGCTGCACCCGGACGTCCTCGCTGCCATGATGGGGATGGCGGAGCGGATCAGCATTATTTCCGCCGAGCGGGTTCGCGATGAGCTGGTGAAGCTGATTTGTGGGGCGCATCCGCGCGCCGGCGTAGACATCCTGGTCGAGACCGGTCTTGCCGAGCTGGTGCTGCCGGAAATTCCCGCGCTCAAGTTGGAAACCGATGAGCATCACAGGCACAAGGACGTTTACCAGCACTCCCTGCAGGTTTTGGAGCAAGCGGCATCCCTGGAGAGCGGGCCTGACGGGCCTGTTCCCGGGCCGGACTTTGTACTGCGTTTCGCTGCCCTGATGCACGACGTCGGCAAGCCCAAGACCCGCCGTTTTGAACCCGGCGGCGGTGTGAGCTTCCGCCACCATGACCTGGCCGGCGCAAAACTGACGGCAAAGCGGATGAAGGAATTGCGCTTTGACAACGACTCCATCAAGGCCGTTTCACGCTTGGTGGAGCTGCACATGCGCTTCTACGGCTACGGCGAGGCTGGCTGGAGCGATTCAGCCGTGCGCCGCTACGTGACGGACGCCGGACCCCTGCTGGAGCGTTTGCACCGCCTGACCCGCTCCGACGTAACCACCCGCAACCAGCGCAAGGCCGACCGCCTGGCTTTTGCCTATGACGACCTTGAAGCGCGAATTGCTGTGCTGGCCGAGCGCGAAGAGCTCGACTCAATCCGTCCGGACCTTGACGGTGGTGCCATCATGGCCCTGCTGGACATCAAGCCGGGGAGGGTGGTGGGCCGTGCCTATAACTACCTGCTGGAACAGCGTATGGAGCATGGGCCCTTGGGCGCCGAAAAAGCCGAAGAGGTATTGCGTCAGTGGTGGGCGGAGCAGCCCGAATCACAGCCTGAGCCTGCCGTTGAAGACTAATTAACAATCGCCGATTGGACAAGATCACCATGAGCAACAGCAGCACGCAGGCAGCAAACGTTCCGGCACCGCAGGCCCCCATTCCCGGCGGGCCCAAGCTGTGGCTGCTGCGCCATGGCGAAACCGAGTGGTCCCGCAGCGGGCAGTACACGGGCCTGACGGACATGCCGTTGACCAGCGAGGGCGAAGCTCAGGCCCGCTCCGCGCAGGCGGCACTGTCCGGCGTCGACTTTGATTTGGTGTTGACCTCGCCGCTGCAACGCGCCCACCGCACGGCGGCCCTTGCCGGTTTCCCCGACGCCGTGGTGGAGCCGAACGCCGTGGAATGGGACTACGGTGACTACGAGGGCATCGACAGTGCAGTGGTGCGGGCGCAGAACCCGGGATACTTGATTTGGGATGACGGCGTGCCCAACGGCGAGCTCCTCTCCCACGTGGCGGAGCGCGCCGATTCGATTGTTGCGCGCGTGCGCGCGGTCCAGCGGCCCGACGGCGCACCGGCGAACGTGCTGCTCGTGGCCCACGGCCACTTCCTGCGCATCATGACGGCACGTTGGCTGGGTCTGCCCGCGGGGCAGGGCCGCCACTTTGTGCTGGGCACCGCCAAGGTGTGCACACTGGGCTGGGACAAGAAGACACCGGCAGTGGAGCAGTGGGGCCTGTAGCGCCGCCGTGACTCAATCTGGTTGAAAGGGCAACACCGAGTAGGCTCGTCATCATGGCGGATTCACAGGCTCCGGGGACTCAGCCCCGGCATCACATAGTTGTGCCCTCACGCAGCGACTCCTTGTTGCGCACCATGACGGAACCGGTTGGCGGACCGTTGGGCAAGCGGACGGCACCGGGGCGGATTGACCCCGGGTTCTTCACTATTGAACGCGTGTTGGTCTTGATGACAGCCGTATCCGCGATCATGGCCGTGATGACCAAGTCCCATTGCCGGACCGCCGGATGGACCACACCGGACCAACAGTCAACCGTGTGCTGGTCCGCTTTTCCCAACTCGTTCGTGGACCACAAACTGGGCACCATGTTCCCGTTCTTGTCACAGGGATCGCCCTTTGACCACCCTGTGCTGGCCGGTTGGATTGCCGGGATCACCGCATGGTTGACCCGTGGCGCGGGTGACGGCGCACTGCGCCAGCTGGCGTTTTTTGACCTCAACGCGGCGTTGATCGCCGCTGCGTGGATTGTCACGGTGGTCCTCGTCGCCCGCACGGCCGGGCGCAGGCCCTGGGACGCTGCCATTGTGGCCGCCAGCCCCGTCCTCATCCTGACTGCCTACGTCAGTTGGGATTTCTGGGCCGCAGCCCTGGTGGCGCTGGCAATCTACCTGTTTGCCCGCGGACAAACACTCTGGGCAGGGGCTGTGTTCGGTGTTGCCGCCCTGGCCGCACCCTACGTGATCTTTGTTGTGCTCGCCCTGCTCCTGCTGGGCGTCCGCAGCGGCCACACCACCAAGATGCTGGAGATGGTTGCTGCGGCGGCCATTGCCTGGCTGCTGGTGTTGGCCCCCATCATGGCTGCGAATCCGCCGGCCTTCCCGGACTATTTGAAGAATCTGCTGGCCAGTGAGCCCTCGGAATCCTCAATCTACGGCGGCATCAACCTGTTGGCCAAGCGCATGGGCTGGCCGACGTTGGATGTTGGGGCCAGCAACGCGATTGCCACCATCCTTTTGCTGGTCCTGGTGCTTGGGTTGATTGCCCTAGCCCTCTACACACCTCGCAAACCCCGCGTGGCCCAATTGATGTTCGTGGCTGCAGCAGGGTTCATGGTGGTCAACAAGGCCACCGAACCATGGCATGCTGTGTGGCTGGTCCCGTTGCTGGCCCTGGCCATGCCGCGCTGGCGCCCCGTACTGGCTTGGCAGGCCGCCATCATCACCCACTTCATTGCCCTGATGCTGTTCCGGAGCAAAGTCCTGGGCAATCTCAGCGACCAGCACGCCATTGACGCCCCCTATTTCCTGATGGCGGCACTGACAGCCGATGTGGCCACCTGCGTGCTCATTGGCCTGTGCATCCGCGACATGTTCGTCCCAGGTTTCGACGTGGTGCGACGCGGCTCCGGCGATGATCCGCAAGGCGGAATCTTGCTGGATTCGCCAGGAGTTCCCACCAGGGCACTCATTGACGTTGCCTCACCAGATGTTCTTCCTGCGGATGTGCCTGCGGATGACCACAAGGACGATGCCGAGAAGGAGCGGGAGCAGCCGCAGCAATGACCGATGTAGCCGTGGTGGGTGCGGGCCCCAATGGGCTTGCTGCCGCCGTAACGCTTGCCAGGGCCGGGCTCTCCGTGCGGCTCTTCGAGGCTGCCGATTCAATCGGCGGCGGCACGAGGACGGCCCAGCTGACCCTGCCCGGATTTCGGCACGACGTCTGCGCGGCTGTTCACCCCATGGCGCTGGCGTCACCGTTCTTCAAAGCCTTTGAACTGGGTCGGCGGATCGAGCTGCTGGTGCCGGAGATCTCTTATGGCCACCCCATGGACGGCGGCCGGGCCGGGATTGCCTACCGAGACTTGGAGCGCACAGTTGAGGGGCTTGGCGCTGACGGGCGCGCCTGGCAGGCGCTGATGCAGCCCTTGCTCCGGCGCTTGGACGGCGTTGTTGATTTCACCCAGGGGAGCCTGCTGCGCATTCCCAGGGACCCGCTAGCTGTTCTTGGCTACGGGCTGAGGTCGCTGGCACAGGGAACCCCCGCATGGAACCTGGGGTTCAGGGAGGATACTGCCCCGGCCATGCTGACAGGCGTTTCCGCGCATGCCATGGGCCGTCTGCCGTCGCTGGCCACCTCGGGGGCTGGCATGCTGCTGGGTGTGCTGGCCCACGCATCAGGGTGGCCGGTTCCGCGTGGGGGATCACAGTCCATTGCCCAGGCGCTAGCGGACGATCTGCTGGCCCACGGCGGCCGGATCGACGTTTCGCACCGCGTGGACAGCGTGGCGGCGCTGAAACATGCCACGGGTGCCAAGGCCGTCATTTGCGATGTCACGCCACGGGCAATGGCGTCCATGGCCCGCAAAGAATTACCAACCAGGTATATACGTCAACTGGAATCATTTAAATACGGTGCGGGAGTGTGCAAGGTAGATTTTGCGCTCTCGGGGCCCGTGCCGTGGACGGCGCCAGACCTTCGCAGTGCACCCACCGTGCACTTGGGCGGAACGCGCCGGGCCATTGCCTTCGCTGAGAAGGAGGTGTTGGCGGGACGTCACCCGGACAATCCCTATGTTCTGGCCGTGCAGCCAGGGGTCATTGATGACAGCCGAGCCCCTGCCGGACAACAAACGTTTTGGGCCTACACCCATGTCCCGGCGGGGTCCACGCGGGACTGTACGGAAGACATCATCCGAACAGTGGAAAAGCAGGCGCCCGGGTTCAGGGACCTCATCCTCGCCAGCAACACCCAAACGGCGCAGGATGTGGGCAATTACAACGCCAACTACATTGGCGGGGACATCAGCTCAGGAGCCGTGACCATGGCGCAGTTGCTCAAACGCCCCGTGATCTCGCCCGATCCTTGGCGGACACCCGCGGACGGCCTGTATTTGGGTTCGGCGTCCACCCCGCCTGGCCCGGCTGTTCACGGCATGGCCGGCTGGCTTGCGGCCAAGTCGGCGCTCAAAAATACCTTCGGCCTGCCCGCCCCCGCCTTGGGCCTATAAATTAAGCAACTGACTGTGAGTCTTGTATGTAGCTGGTCTGGGACTAGCTGGCAGAGTAGGTAGCGGCTGTACCATCTGATGAATGTGACTCAGCAACTGACTGGCTCCGTGA